>NZ_CAXIAK010000076.1:0-16909 GCF_964021665.1 uncultured Acidovorax sp. | reverse complement strand
CCCGCGCTGACCCAGGACCCGGTGCTGCAGGAAGAAATTGCCGAGATGGAGGCCCAGGTCAAGCGCTGCAAGACCATCGTCAGCGGCATCCTGATGTCAGCGGGAGAGGCGCGCGGCGAATCGTCGAGCCAGACCACCGTGCGCCAGTTTCTGGACACCCTGGTGCAAGACTGGCGCGCCACGCGCTCAGTGGACACCTTCGTCTACGACAACCTGCTGGAGGGCGACAGCCCCATGGTGGCCGATGCCACCCTGGAGCAAATGGTTTTCAATGTGCTGGACAATGCCCGGGACGCATCGCCGCACTGGGTGCGCTTGCAGGCGCAGTGCGATGCGGATGCGTTGCGAATCGTGGTCACCGACCGGGGCCCCGGCTTTTCAGCCGCCGTGCTGCGCCACATCGGTACGCCCTACCAGTCCACCAAGGGGCGGCCGGGGGGCGGCCTGGGGCTGTTCCTGTCGATGAACGTGGCGCGCACCCTGGGCGGCAGCGTGGTGGCACGCAACCGCCCCGAAGGCGGCGCCGAAGTCACCATCACGCTTTCGCTGGCTGCCATCACCCTGCAAGACACCGACTCGGAAGACCATGGACACTGACCGCCTGCTGCTGATCGTGGAAGACGACGAAGCGTTTGCCCGCACGCTGGCGCGCTCGTTCGAGCGGCGCGGGTACCAGGTGCTGCACGCCGAAGGCATCGCCCGCATGGAAGAACTGCTGGCCGTGCACACGCCGCAATACGCGGTGGTAGACCTCAAGCTCAAGGGCGAAGCCACCGGCCTGGCCTGCGTGCGCGCCTTGCACGCGCACAGCCCGCAAATGCGCATCGTGGTGCTGACCGGCTTTGCCAGCATTGCCACGGCGGTGGAAGCCATCAAGCTGGGCGCGGGGCATTACCTGGCCAAGCCTTCCAACACCGACGACATCGAAGCCGCCTTTGCCCTGCAGGAAGGCAACACCGAGGTGGAGCTGACCAACCGTTCCAGCTCCATCAAGACGCTGGAGTGGGAACGTATCCACGAAGTGCTGGCCGAGAGCGACTTCAACATCTCTGAAGCCGCGCGCCGCCTGGGCATGCACCGCCGTACCCTCAGCCGCAAGCTGGGCAAACAGCGGGTGTAAGAAGCCGCTCAAAAGGCGCTGCGCACCCGGCTGCATCCCCACCTTTTTGAGCAAAACACCTTTACGCCCGCTGCGCCGCCTGAAGGCCCGGGGCGCCTTGCAACTCTCCTAAGATCCAGCCATCTGGCGCCAAAGCAGCGCCACCGCCCATCTGCCCCTGGAGAAGACATGTTCGATAGCGCCCTGTTGCTGGCTGCCGCGTTTGTGGCCGGTGCACTCAATGCCGTGGCCGGAGGCGGCAGCTTCCTCACCCTGCCCGCCCTGGTCTTCACCGGCGTGCCGCCCGTGGTGGCCAATGCCACCGGCACCGTGGCCCTACTGCCCGGCTACATCGCCGGGGCCTGGGGCTTTCGTGAAGACACAGCCCCGCCACCGGGGCTGTCAATGCGGCTGCTGGTGGTGCTGTCGCTCATCGGCGGTGCGGCGGGCGCGGCGCTGCTGCTCATCACGCCCGACGCCACCTTCCGCCGCGTGGTGCCCTGGCTGCTGCTGGCAGCCACGGCGCTGTTTGCCTTCGGTCCGCAACTGCGCTCCATGCTGGCGGGCGGCAAGCCGTCTACCGCCAAAGCCACGGTGGGCGTGCTGGCGGTGGCGGCCTATGGCGGCTATTTCAACGGCGGGCTGGGCATCTTGCTGCTGGCCTTGTTCGGCCTGCTGGGGCAAACGCAGCTCAACGCCATGAACGGGTTGAAGAACTGGGTCTCGGCCCTGCTCACGGCCATTGCGGTGGTCATCTACGCCGCAGGCGGCGTGGTGCAGTGGCCCCAGGCGCTGATGATGATGGTGGCCGCCACCGCAGGCGGCTACGGCGGCGCGCGCGTGGCACGGCGCATTCCTGCCCCCTGGTTGCGCGGCGGCATCGTGGTCACTGGGCTGGTGATGGCCGGGCTGTTCTTCTGGCGGCAGTGAGTAGGCTACAAACCAAATCAGGCTCTAGCGCTTATCTGGCAAGCGCAGGCGGCTATCAAATTTGAAGTTCCATCAATCGCCCGCCTGGTCAGCGGGCGCGCTCGCATCTGGCGAATGCACTTTGGCAAACGTCAAAATCACCTCACGGATCAGCTTGCGCTGCGGGGCGGGCAGCTGCAAAAACGCGTCAAACGTCTCACGCTCCAGATAGCCCACACCCTCTTGCCAGCGCTGGTGGTGCTCCCGCACCGACTTGCGCACCGTGCCGCCAAAGCGCAACACCTCCGGCTCGACCTTGAGCACCTGGGCCAACACGATCAATTTGTCTTGCGCCGGAATGGATTCACCGCGCAACCAACGCGACACCGCCTGAAATGTGACGGATCGCCCCCAGTAGTTGGTATTGAACAAATTGAGCAGCACCGCCGGGCGCGGCTCCAGCCCCGCAGCGCGCATAGCCGCTTGCAGGCGTTCGGCAAATTCCAACTTCTGGTCCATGCCGAAACGTTAAATTTCGGTTGAATTTTGATTGAACTTTGTGTTGTACGATCAATTGAATTATTCATTCAACTATCGATTGAATCGGCTGCCACCAGGCCCGCCGCGCACAACACTCCATGCCCAAGTCCCTGCTTGAACAACTCCCCGACATCGTGGCCCAGGGCCGCAAAGAAGCCGAAAAAATCCTGGAGAGCATTGAGAGCCGACACCGCGTGACCCTGCAAACCCGCGAAGTGGTACTGCCCGCCAAAGACGCAGCCGCCACCGACTGGATTACCGCCCAAGCCCGTGCCGACCGGCGCGAGGTGTTTGCACCGGGGCAAGGCAGTTTGCTGGCGACTGCGCAGCCCATGCTGGGGACGGCACAGGCCGAAGCCCCCTGGGCCAACCGCCTGATCTACGGCGACAACCTGCTGGCCATGGCCGCCCTATTGGCGGGGGACGAGCACACGCCCAGCCTGCGCGGTAAGGTTGATTTGATCTACATCGATCCACCGTTTGACAGCAAGGCCGACTACCGCACCAAGGTAACGCTACCGGGCCTGGAGCTGGAGCAGAAGCCCACGGTGATAGAGCAGTTTGCTTATTCCGATACGTGGAGCGACGGCACGGCCTCGTACCTCGCCATGATCACGCCGCGGCTGATCCTGATGCGGGAGTTGCTGGCGGACACCGGCTCCATCTATGTGCATCTGGATTGGCATATCAGCCACTACGTCAAGATTGTTCTGGATGAAGTCTTTGGAAAAAACAACTTCCGCAATGAAATTGTTTGGAGCTACTTCGGTTTCAAACGCTCCACAGCGAAAAAATTTCCTCAAAAACATGACCTACTTTTCTCCTATGCAAAGGGAGAGAACTACACATGGAAAACTCAATACAAGCCGCATAACCCTGAATACCTGAAGCGATTCAGACCTGACGAGACGGGACGGCTTTGCCGGAGCGATGTGAACCCTACAGGGGGAGGCAGTCGAAAAATTTACTTGGACGAAGTAGAAGGCGACATCGTTGACTCTGTTTGGGACGACATTCCGCCTGTCAATCCGGTCGCCAGTGAGCGTGTGGACTACGCGACACAGAAGCCCGAAAAACTGTTGTCGCGAATTATTGAGTCTTCGTGCCCTCCGGAAGGAATCGTCGCTGATTTCAACGGCGGCTCCGGCACCACGGCCGCCGTCGCCGAAAAATTGGGCCGCCGCTGGATCACCACCGACCTGGGTAAACCCGCCTGCATGATCATGCGAAAGCGCCTGATCGACCTGGAAGCCAAGCCCTTTCTGTACCAGGCCATTGGCGACTACCAGGTCGAGGCCGCCAAGGCCACGCTGGGCCGTGACTTCCGCATTGGTGACCTGTCGCACATCGTGCTCTCGCTCTATGGCGCGCTGCCCTTGCCTGCAGATGTGAACCCGCAGCGCAACCTGGGCCAGATTGCGGGCATGGAACTGGGTGGCAAGCGGGGCCGCAAAACGCTGGTGCTGGCCGATTCTCCCAACAAGCTCACCGGCATGGCTACGCTCAAAAAGGCGATTGCCCAGCGCGACAACCTGCTAGGTGGCTGGGACCGTGTGGTGGTGCTGGGCTGGAACTTTGAGCCCAGCATTGGCGAGACCATCACCGCGTTGAACGACTCGCGCCTGGAAGTGCTGGTGATTCCGCCCGACCTGATGGACCGGCTCAAGAAGAAAGGCGGCATCGACAAGCTGCGCGGGCAGGTGCGTTTCTCCAGCCTGCAGTACCTCACCATCCACCCGATTGCGCGCAAGACCGACGGTAATACCGAAACCCTGACCGTGCAGCTGAAGAACTACGTGCTGCTCTCGCCCGAGGCCATCAACCTGGACGACGCAAACCGCATCAAACTGCAGCAGATTGCCAACGCCGAGCCGCTGGCCCTGATCGAATACTGGGCGGTGGACCCGGACTACGACGGCAAGGTGTTCCGCTCTGTGTGGCAGGACTACCGGGGCAACACGGCCAACGATGCCGACGCTCTGCGCGTGGTGACCACCGCGACCGTCACCGCACCCGCCAAGGCAGGGCCGCGCAAAGTGTGCGTGCGGGTGGTGGATGTGTTTGGCTTTGAGGCCGAGGTGGTGACGACGGTGGGTGCCGCATGAGCACCAAGACCGAAGATCAATTGGCACTGGCCGCAGGCCTGACCGCCAAAACCCAGCAGCTCTGTCTGGGGCTGGAGTCCGGCGCAGCGGACATTCTGGAGCTGGTGACCCCCACCACGGCGGAACTGCTGCTGTGGTGGTTTGGCGAGGACATGGTGTTAGCGCGGCAGGGATTGAATTTCCACGCCGGGCAAAAGCAGGCTATTTTGAACGCCATCGTGGCGCACGAGGTGCTGGGGCAGGAACGCGAGCACTGGACGCTGCTGGACCTGTACCAAGCCTGCGCCCCCGATGCGCTGCTGACCGGCAACCGCATGAACGAGGTGGCATCCCCCAAACACGCCCACCCCAAGTACTGCTTCAAGATGGCCACGGGCACGGGCAAAACCTGGGTGATGCAAGCGCTGATGGTGTGGCAGTTGCTGAACAAGACGGCAGCGCTGGCCGAGGGTATCAACGATGCACGCTTTACCCGCCAGTTCATGGTGGTGGCGCCGGGGCTGATCGTGTACGAGCGGCTGCTGGATGCGTTTTGCGGCAAGCTCGTGGCGGGTGGTGTGGGTGGCTCAGGGCGCGATTTCAGCACCTCCGACATTTATAAGTTTGCTGACCTGTTTGTGCCTGAGGCCTACCGCGATGCGGTGTTTGCCTTTGTGCGCGGCAATGTGTGCAGCAAGGCCGAGATTGGCCTCAAAGCCACGGGCAACGGCATGATCGCCATCACCAACTGGCATCTGCTGGCCGAGGGTGAGGTGCTGGATGACACGGTGGAAGATGTGGAGGCCTTGGGCGCGCCGTTGGACCCGCACCTGGTGGTGGGTGCCGTGCTGCCGCTGACGCCAGGCCGCGCCACAGGCAACAGCCTGGATGTGCTGGACCGCCGCTATGCGCGGGGCAATGTGCTGGAGTTTCTGGCGGGCTTGCCCGAGCTGATGGTGTTCAACGACGAGGCGCACCACATCCACGAGTTCAAGCGCGAGGGTGAAACCACCGAGGTGGAGTGGCAAAAGAGCCTGAGCCGCATTGCCGCCACCAAGGGGCGGCGCTTTGTGCAGGTGGACTTTTCGGCCACGCCGTACAACGACGTGGGCAGCGGCAAGAACAAGCGCAAGCTGTACTTCCCGCACATCGTGGTGGACTTTGACCTGAAGAGCGCCATGCGTGCCGGGCTGGTGAAGTCGCTGGTACTGGACCGGCGCAAGGAGATTGGCGCACTGCCTTTGGAGTTCAAAGCCGAGCGCGATGAATCGGGCAACCCTACGCTGAGCGAAGGCCAGCGGGTGATGCTGCGCGCGGGCTTGAAGAAGCTGCGCAAGCTGGAGGCGGACTTTGCCAAGATCGACCCCCACCGCCACCCCAAGATGCTGGTGGTGTGCGAGGACACCACGGTGTCGCCCTTGGTGGCAGCCTTTCTGCAAGATCAAGAAGGTCTGAACGAGGATGAGGTGATGACCATCGACTCGGGCAAGAAGGCAGAGTTGGGCGAGAAGGATTGGGCACCCGTGCGCGAGCGCCTCTTCAGCGTGGATAGCCACGCCACGCCGCGCGTGATCGTGAGCGTGCTGATGCTGCGCGAGGGCTTTGATGTGAACAACATCTGCGTGATCGTGCCGCTGCGTTCCAGTCAGGCACAGATTCTGTTGGAGCAAACCATCGGGCGCGGCTTGCGCCTGATGTGGCGCGATGACGAATATGCCGACCTCAAACGCGAGAACCGAGAGCGCATCAACGCTGGGCAAGAGCCAGGCAGCCTGATTGACGTGCTCTCCATCGTGGAACACCCGGCGTTTCAGTCGTTTTACGACGAGCTGCTGAACGAAGGGCTGGCGGGCACCACGGGGGACGATACCGACGACACCTCCAGCACGGGTGATGTGCTGGCGGCGGAGCTGCGTGAGGGGTTTGAAGCGTTCGACTTTGGCATTCCCTTCATCTTGCAAGAGGCGGACGAACTCCACGCCCACGATGGATTGGAGATCTCCACCTTGCCCGCGTTCACCGCCATGAGTGTGGAGCAGCTCACCGGCCTGCTGGGCAAGGGCGACACCTTCATTTCGCAAGACCTGCAAAGCGCCACGCTGTTTGGCGACTACAGGGTGGACGGTGCGGTGATGAACGTGGGGGGTTACAACGAATACCTGTCGCGCCTGACCCGGCGCATCAGCCAAGCGCTGAGTGAGCCCATGCCCAAGAGCAACAAGATCGCCACACATCTGGCCAAGCCGTATTTGCAGGTGAACACGGCGGAGCTGACGGGTTGGCTGGACGACTACATCTGGACGGCATTGTTTGGCGCCACCTTCAACCCGCTGGAGGGCGAAAACTGGCGCGTGTTGCTGCTGCAGCCGGTGGTGGACCACATCACCAAGGTGTTTGCGGTGGCCCTGCTGGAATCCGAGCAAAAGCACACCACCGGCCAGACCGAAGTGCACCTGCGCATGCTGAGCGAGGTGCCCAAGCTGATGCTGCGCGAGAGCCACTCGGTGGAAGTGAGCAAGTGCATTTACACCCGCTTGGGCTGGCCTGCGCGCAATGGCGGGCTGGAGCGCGCCTTCATCCACTGGGCGCAGGCGGACACGCAGGTGCAGGCGTTTTGCAAGATCAGCGAGAACCGCCACACCTTTGCCCGGCTGCGCTATGTGAAGGAAGACGGTTTGCCCGCGTTCTACTCGCCCGACTTTTTGGTGCGCACGGCGGATGCGGTGTACCTGGCGGAGACCAAGGCGCAGCAGCAAACCGCGCACCCCAACGTGCAGCGCAAGCTCAAGGCCGCGCTGGCGTGGTGTGAGCGCATCAACGCCCTCACGCCAGAGCAGCGCGGCGGCCCGCCATGGCACTACGTATTGCTGGCGGAGAACGTGGTGTACGAGTGGCAGGCCAAGGGCGCGCGGCTGGCAGAGCTTCTGGACTATGCGCGACTGCGGCCTCTGGCCAACGCATCGTTGCAAACCAGCTTGATTTGAGAAAAATCAGGCTCCATCGCTTATCCGGCAAGCGCTAGCAGCTATCAATTTGATACTAAACCGTGGCCGCTGGCGCGATCCGCATCGGAATGGTCACCGGCCCGTCGTTGACCAGGTGCACCTGCATATCGGCCGCAAACTGGCCGGTGGCCACCTCGGGGTGCAGCTTGCGGGCCTGGGCCACGGCGTAGTCGTACAGCCTGCGGCCCTCGTCGGGCGCTGCGGCCTGGGTGAAGCTGGGGCGGTTTCCGCCGGTGGTATCTGCCGCCAGGGTGAACTGGCTTACCAGCAGCAGGCCGCCGCAGGCGCCCTGCCCGTCCAGATCCTGCACGCTGCGGTTCATCTTGCCCGCGTCGTCGCTGAAGATGCGCAGCTTGAGAATTTTGGCCAGCAGCTTGTCGGCCTCGGCTTCGGTGTCACCCCGCTCGGCGCACACCAGCACCAGCAAACCAGGGCCAATGGCGCCCACCACGGCACCGTCCACTTCCACGCGGGCTTGTCGCACCCGTTGCAATACAGCGATCAAGAAAAGCCTCTTTGTCCATCAAGGTAGAGCGTGCGATTGTGCCGCCAGCGAGAAGGCAGCGCGGGCGGCATTCGCCCTCAACGGGCGCCAGCCGCCTGGGCTGCACGCTTTTCTTCGTGGGTGAGTGCCTGCAACGCTGCCACACCACAGCCCATGACCAGCGCCGTGACCACCAGAGCCCCGTGGTAACTGCCGCTGGCCGTGGCGATGTAGCCCGCCATGGCGGGCGCAATGATCTGGGCCACGCCGTAGCTCAGAGTCATCCGCGCCATGGCCTTGGCCGGGTTGGCCGGAAAGCAGCGTCCGATCAGGGTGAGCGTGAGGCTGACGATGCCCACAAAGGTGGCCCCAAACAGCATGGCACCACCCACGTTGAGCAAAGCGTGGTCGGTGGCGATGGGCATGAGGACGGAAACCATCTGCAAGCCAAAAGCCATCATCAGCGCGCGGATCTGCCCCACCGCATCCGCCACGCGGTCCCACAGGAAGCACGACGGCGCTGCCGCCAGCCCCACAATCACCCACACCCACCCGCCCTTGTCGGCCAGCAATGGCAGCTTGACCAGGATGGCGACCGTGTACGTGGCGCCCATGGCAAAACCAAAGCCTGCGCAAAAGTAGGCGGCGATGAGCAACCACATCCAGCGCCGGGGCGGCGTGGTGGAAGTGGGCGCAGCCTGGGCGGCTGCGGCCTGCACGGGCACGGGCACGGGGGGCGGCATCCAAAGCCATGCGGGCCCAAAAAAGACAATGCCGAGCAAGCCCAGGCCCAGCCACTGGCGGTCCCACGGCAAGCCCTGCACCAGCGCCGCCACCGCCACGCCAGAGACGGCGATGCCCAAGCCCAGCCCCACAAAATGCAGCCCCAATTGCGGCCGGTGCCCCTGTCGAATCAGCCAGTTGAGTACCAGCCCCGACGCCAGCAGCAGCCCCGCCGTGCTGGAAAACCCCGCCACAAACCGCAGCACGGACCAGACGGGCACGCTGTCTGTCCAGCCCATCGCCGCCGTGCTGACCACGGCAATCACCAGGCCGCAGCGGTAGATCAGGTACTTGCGCCCCAGGTCGTTGATAGAGGCTGCCAGCAAGGTGCCCGCCATGTAGCCCGCATAGTTGACGGTGGCCAGCCACCCTGCCGCCCAGTGCGTGAGGCCCGCCTGCTCGCGCATGATGGGCAGCATGGGCGTGTAGGCAAAGCGCGCCAGCCCCACCGTGAGGATGAGCGCACAAATGCCCGCCACGATGACACGCCAGCGTGCGGGTTGCTTGATCGCAAGAGGGGCGTGCATGCGGGCTCCACGGTTCAGGAGCAACGATGGTAGCGGCCACCGGGCAGGGCAGCTGTCAACGCCACGACTGCGCCGGTCGCTAGGGATGTCAGCCGCGCTCGTCCTCGATCAGACGCGCCTTCACGCTCTTGCCCTTGACGCGGCCACTGTTCAGGCGCGCCGCGGCCTGCGCGGCAATGGCGCGGTCCACCGCCACATAGGTGGAGAAGTCGTTCACGTTGATCTTGCCCACCTGCTCGCGGGTGTAGCCCATGTCGCCCGTCAGCGCGCCCAGCACGTCGCCGGCGCGAATTTTTTCCTTGCGCCCACCCACGATCTGGATGGTGGCCATGGGGGGCACCAGCGGGCCGTTGCCCGTGGGCTTCAAGTCGGCCAGAGGGAACCAGGTGGATTCGCGGCCTTGCAGCACCTCGATCTTGCCCACATAGCCCATCTCGTCCATGCTGACCAGGTTCAGCGCCAGGCCTTGCGCATCGCCCCGGCCGGTGCGGCCAATGCGGTGGATGTGGACTTCGGGGTCGGGCGTCACGTCCACGTTGATGACGGCGGCCAGGTTGGCAATGTCCAGCCCGCGCGCGGCCACATCGGTGGCCACCAGCACCGAGCAGCTGCGGTTCGCAAACTGCACCAGCACCTGGTCGCGCTCGCGCTGCTCCAGCTCGCCGTACAGCGCCAGCGCGCTGAAGCCCTGGGCTTGCAGCACGCCTACCAGGTCGCGGCACTGCTGCTTGGTGTTGCAAAACGCGATGGATGATTCGGGGCGGAAGTGGTTGAGCAGCTGCGACACCACGTGCAGGCGCTCGCTGTTCTTCACCTCGTACCAGCGCTGCTCAATCTTGCCCTCGGCATGCTGGGCCTGCACCGTGATCTGCACGGGCTGCTTCATGAACTGGGCGCTGAGCTTGGCTATTGCCAAGGGGTAGGTGGCCGAGAACAGCAGGGTCTGCCGCTCCTTGGGGCACTGGCGCGCCACGGTCACGATGTCGTCGAAGAAGCCCATGTCCAGCATGCGGTCGGCTTCGTCCAGCACCAGGGTGTTGAGCGCTTCGAGCGTCAGGTGCTGGCGCTCCAGGTGGTCCATCACGCGGCCGGGCGTGCCCACCACGATGTGCGCGCCGTGCTCCAGGCTCAGCATCTGCCCGCGCAGCGGCACGCCACCGCACAGGGTCACGACCTTGATGTTTTCTTCGGCCCGCGCCAGGCGGCGGATCTCGGCAGTCACCTGGTCGGCCAGTTCGCGCGTGGGGCACAGCACCAGGGCCTGCACGGCGAAGCGGCGGGGGTTGAGGTTGGCCAGCAGGGCCAGAGCAAACGCGGCGGTTTTGCCGCTGCCGGTGCTGGCCTGGGCGATGAGGTCTTTGCCCAGCAGCGCAGGCGGCAGGCTGGCCGCCTGGATGGGGGTCATCGTGGTGTAGCCCAGCTGCTGCAGGTTCGCCAACGTGGCGGGGCTCAGCGCCAGCGTGCTGAAGTCCGTGCTGGCTTGGTTTTCTTTGGAGGTCATGGGGCGGATTATCCGGCCCCCGCCCTGGCGGGCCTCAGAGCAGTACCAGCACCCCCACGAATGCCAGCGTGTGCGCCAGCACCCCCGGCGCCACCGCCAGCGCGTAAGCGCCGCCGCCGCTCACCCAGGCCACCACGCTTTTGCTCACCGCGTGCACCAGCAGCGCCGCCATCAAGGCGCGTTCCACGCCGATGGCCTCGGGCTCGGTGGGCAGGGCGTGCATCAGCACCGCCGCAGCGGCAGCGTGCACATCGGCCAGCGCGGCCAGCAGGGCGCCTGCCATCATCCCGGCGTTGCCCTGGGTGCGCTCCAGCCATGCCACGCCCACCTGGATGCCCGTGAGCAGCAGGGTGATCAACACCACGTCGCGCAGTTTGAACATGGGTGCATCGGCCTGCAGCGGCGCTTTGGCGGTGGACTGGTCGGCCGCACCCCAAAGCAGCCACAAGCCCCAAACGGCCGCCACCCCGGCCCCAGCCAGCGCAGGCAGCGCCAGGTACGGCAGCCAATGCGGCTGAACCGTGGCCGCCACCACCAGCACATGCAGGGCCGTGGCCACACACGACAACACAGCCCCTGCGGCCTGCGTACGGGCGGGCGCCTTGCCGGCGCGCACATCCATGCCCAGGCTGGCAATGGTGGCCGTGCTGGAAACGAAGCCCGAAGCCAGGGCCGACAACACGACGGCCTGGCGTGCCTGCATCAGCCGCCGCGCCACGTGCGCCAGCGACTGGATGACCAGCAGCACGATCACCAGGCGCAGCACCACCTGCGGGTTCAGCAAACCCTGCACCATGGGCTGGTTGGGCACCAGCGGGAACACCAGCAGCACCAGCGCCGCCAGCACCAGGCCGCTGCGCACCTCGCCCGGTTGCAGCCAGTGGTTTGAAAATTCGTGCAGCGGCGCCCGCAGCGCCAGCAGGCCCGTCACCATCACGGCCAGGGCGGCGGCCAGCAGGCGGTCGCTGGCGCACAGCACGCCAATCAGGTAGGCCAGCAGCAGGGCGATTTCGGTGGCAACGCCGGGGTTTTCGGAGCGGTCGCGGGCATAGGCCACCACGCCCAGCGCGGCCACAAACGCGGCACCAGCCCCCAGCAGGGCCACCGAACCCGACAGCGCCGCTGCCGCCCCCGACAGGCTGGCCAGTGCGAACGAGCGCACCCCTGCCAAGGCGCGGTGTGGCCCGCTGCCCTTGCGGCGTTCGCGCTCAATGCCCATCAGCAACCCACAGCCCAAAGCACTGGCCAGCACGGCCAGCGCGGCATAAAAACCCTGCAAATCCTGCAAATCCTGCATGCCCGCTCCTGCACCCCGCGGGTGCCTTTCGCCATTCTGGCAGCTTGTTTCGATCTGTCAGAAAGCTTGTGGACAATAGCGCCATGGCCCCCACATCCTCTGCTTTCATCGCCCCCACCCGCCACACCACGGCCGAATCGGCCCTGGCCCAGGTGCACCACATCTACAACCACCAGATCGGCCTGTTGCGCGACAGCATGCAGCGCTTTGTGGCGGGCGAAACCCTGCCCAGCCGCGTGCGCGCGTGCTACCCGTATGTGCGCATCCAGACGGACACCGTGGCGCGCGCCAAGCCCCACCCCGACGTGGCCCTGCTGGCCTATGGCTTTGTGGCTGGGCCCGGCCGGTTCGAGACCACACTGACCCGCCCCGACCTGTACCACGCGTACTACCTGGAGCAATTCCAGCTGCTGCTGCACAACCATGGCGTGGAACTGGAGGTGGGCACCAGCCACCAGCCCATCCCCGTGCACTTCTCGTTCAGCGAGCACGACCATGTGGAAGGCCAGATGAGCCAAGAGCGCCGCACCCTGATGCGCGACGTGTTCGACCTGCCCGACCTGGCCGCCATGGACGACGGCATTGCCAACGGCACCTGGGAGCCCAAGCCCGGCGAGGCGCAGCCCCTGTCGCTGTTCACCGCACCGCGCGTGGACTATTCGCTGCACCGCCTGCGCCACTACACCGGCACCTCGCCGCGCGCATTCCAGAACTTTGTGCTGTTCACCAACTACCAGTTCTACATCGACGAATTTGTGCGCCTGGGCCATGAAGAAATGGCCAAGCCTGACAGCGAGTACATCGCCTTCATCGAACCCGGCAACGTGGTGACGCGCCGTGTGGGGTTGAGCGCCGAGCCCGGTGACGAGCTGGGCGCCCCGCCCCCGCGCCTGCCGCAAATGCCCGCCTACCACCTGGTGCGCGCCGACCACAGCGGCATCACCATGGTCAACATCGGCGTGGGCCCCGCCAACGCCAAGAACATCACCGACCACATCGCCGTGCTGCGCCCGCACGCCTGGATCATGTTGGGCCACTGCGCGGGCCTGCGCAACAGCCAGCAACTAGGCGACTACGTGCTGGCCCACGGCTATGTGCGCGAAGACCATGTGCTGGACGAAGAACTGCCGCTGTGGGTGCCCATCCCGGCGCTGGCCGAGATTCAGCTCGCCCTTGAATCCGCCGTGGCAGGCGTGACCGGCGTGAGCGGTGCCGACCTCAAGCGCATCATGCGCACCGGCACCGTGGCCAGCACCGACAACCGCAATTGGGAGCTGCTGCCCGACAACCAGCCCCAGCGCCGCTTCAGCCAAAGCCGCGCCGTGGCGCTGGACATGGAAAGCGCCACCATCGCGACCAACGGCTTCCGCTTCCGCGTGCCCTACGGCACCCTGCTGTGCGTAAGCGACAAGCCCCTGCACGGCGAGATCAAGCTGCCCGGCATGGCCAACCACTTCTACCGCGAGCGCGTGGACCAGCACCTGCGCATCGGCATGCGCGCCATCGAGATCCTGCGCAGCGGCGGCGTGCAGCGCCTGCACAGCCGCAAACTGCGCAGCTTTGCCGAGGTGGCTTTCCAATAATCCAGAGCCATGCAGCTGGATTTTCTGACCCTGCTGGCCACCACGGCCATCAGCCTGTTCATGATCTCGGCATCGCTGCCGCTCATCATGGGTCGGAACATCAGCGCATCCGCCCGCTACGTGCAGGCCAGCCTGCTGTTGCAGGCCCTGGCCTGGGCGGCCATCATCGCATCCACCTACGTTCCTGCCACACTGGCCGACCGCATCCTGTCCACGGTCTCCATCGGCTGCGGGTCGGCGGCGCAGTGGATGAACTACCGTGCGCTCGCCGGATGGCTGGGCCCCCGGCCCTGGCCGCGCCTGCTGCTGGTGCTCGTGGTGGCCACGCCGCTGGGCTATTTTTCGAGCTTCGGCAGCTATGCCATCCGCGTGGGCTGGGCCAACACCCTGCTGGCTGCGGTCACGCTATTGGTGGCACGCGCCACGCTGCAACCCCAGCGGCCCGCAGAGACGGGCTGGCGCAGATTGATTTTCGTCAGCATGCTGACCATGGCGGGCCTGACTCTGGCACGTGGCATCGTGGGTGCCTTCACCGACCAGTACCCCAGCTTTCGCACACCCCATCCGGTCAACCTGGCCTTTGCATTGGGCGCCTGCGTGACGGTGGTGCTCAACACCATCGCCATGCTGGTGGCCTGGCGCGACGAAGCCGAGATCAAGCTGCGCGAACTCGCCGTGACCGACGCACTGACCAGCCTGCCCAACCGGCGTGGCTTCGAGAAGCGCGCCCAGGCCATGCTGGCGCACGCCCGGCGCCATGACCTGCCGCTCACCGCCCTCATGCTCGATCTGGACCATTTCAAGCAGGTGAACGACACCCATGGCCATGAGGTGGGCGACCGCGCTCTGCAACTGTTCAGCCGCCTGCTCAAGGAAACGCGCCGCGACGGCGACCTGGCCGCGCGCCTGGGCGGCGAGGAGTTCTGCCTACTGCTGCACAGCGACGCATCGGCCGGCGCGCCGCTCGACCAGCGGCTGCGCCAGCGCCTGCGGCAGGCGGCCCCTGCCGAACTGGGCCTGGAGATCGATTTCAGCGCTGGCTTGGCCGTGCTGCGGCCTGATGACACCAGCATTCAGCCACTGCTGGCACGGGCCGACAGGGCACTCTACGAGGCCAAGACCGACGGGCGCGGCCGCCTGCACAGTGCGACCCAAGATGCTATGAATTAAATAGCTATCAGCGCTTGACCAGCAATCGACATAGCCACTTTTATCGATTGTTTTCCATCGCACCGGCATCGTCAGCCGGGTGCAGCAGGCGGGCCGCCTCGCGTGCGGCCACGCGGCCCTCGTCGGTCGGAACGACCCAGACCTCCACGGCACTGCCCTCGGCATGGATCGCATGGGCCGCGTCACCCGGCACACCGGCATTGCGCGCTGCGTCCATGCGCACCCCCATCCAGCCGAGCTGGTCGCACACCTGGGTGCGCAGGGCAGCATCGTTCTCGCCGATGCCGCCGCTGAAGGCCAGCACATCCAGCCCGCCCATGCTGGCCGCCATGGCGCCCGACTCGCGCACCACGCGGTAGATGAACTGGTCGATGGCGCGCTGCGCCGCCGCGCTGCCGTCGGCACGCAGGCGGCGCATGTCGGCCGAGATGCCCGAGACGCCGAGCAGGCCGCTCTGCTTGTAGAGCAGCTTCTGGATGCGGTCATGGTCCCAGCCCTGCTCCATCAGGTAGAGCAGCACACCCGCGTCGAGCGTGCCGCTGCGCGTGCCCATCATCAGACCGTCAAGCGCCGAAAAACCCATGGTGGTGGCCACGCTGCGCCCGGCCCGGGCCGCGCACAGGCTGGCGCCGTTGCCCAGGTGGGCCATGAGCACGCGTCCCTGCGCGCGCGGCGAGCGCTCCTGCAGCGTGTCCATGATGTAGTGGTACGACAAGCCATGGAAGCCATAGCGCCGAACACCCTGTTCGGTCAGAGCGGTCGGCAGGGCAAAAGCGCTGGCCACCTCGGACAGGCCGGCGTGGAAAGCCGTGTCGAAACAGGCCACCTGCGGCAGCGCCGGAAAGGCCTGGCGGAACGAACGGATACCCGCCAGGTTGTGCGGCTGGTGCAGCGGCGCCAGGGAGTTGAGGCGCGCCAGGCGTTCGAGCACCGCATCGGTGACAAGCACGCTATCGCGAAAATCCTCGCCGCCATGCACCACGCGGTGCGCCACGGCCGTGATGGGGGGCGCGCCCTCCAGGCCTGCCAGCAGTTCGCGCAGGCGGGCCAGGGCCTGCACAAAAGGCGTCTCGCCCGGGCCGCTCACCGCCTCGCGGCGCGGCTGGCCGGCAAAGGTCCAGGCCATCTCGGGCTGGCCACCGGGCTCCAGGCCTTCGATGTTGCCGCTGAGCACATTCGGCTGCACCTGCCCGAGCCGCAGCGGGTGCAGGGAGAACTTGAGCGAGGACGAGCCCGCGTTGACGGCAAGAATGGCCATGACCGCCACCTCTCAGGCGTTGGACTGCGCCGCTGCCTGCAGCTGGCGCTGGCGGCGCGCGTCGTAGGCCGCCAGCGTGGCCAGCAGGGCCGACGAAACGCGGGTCGTGGGGCCGTCGGCGCGGCTGGTGAGCGCGATCGGCACGCGCGCGCCGAGCACGATGCCCGAGCCCGAGGCCCCCGCCAGGTATTCCAGCTGTTTGGCGAGCATGTTGCCGCTCTCCAGGTCGGGCACGGCCAGGATGTCGGCGTCACCCGCCACGCGCGACTCGATGTGCTTGATCTCGGCGGCCTGGGCCGAGATGGCGTTGTCGAAGGCCAGCGGGCCATCAAGCAACCCCCCCTTGATCTGGCCCCGGTCGGCCATCTTGCACAGGGCGGCGGCGTCCAGCGTGGACGGGATGTTGGGGCTCACGGTCTCCACCGCCGAGAGAATGGCCACCTTCGGGGTCTCCACGCCGAGGATGCGCGCGAAGTCGATCGCGTTCTGGATGATGTCCTGCTTCTCCGCCAGGCTGGGGCGGATGTTCAGCGCGGCATCGGTGATGAGCAAGGGCTTGGGGTAGAGCGGCACGTCAAAGCGGAACACATGCGACATGCGCCGCCCTGTGCGCAGCGCGGGCTGGGCCAGCACGGCCTTGATCATCTCGTCGGTGTGCAGGCTGCCTTT
>NZ_CAXIAK010000075.1:0-17508 GCF_964021665.1 uncultured Acidovorax sp. | reverse complement strand
TGGCACTCCTTGCTCACACCTCACGAGCGGCGCCAACCTTGTGCTCACTACCGGCTGGCCGTTGATGGCCCCACCTGGGCTGGTGGCACGATGCACTTCCACTGGCATTTTTCAGGGTACAGAGGCAGTGAAATGGCGTCGCACCGGTATGGCGCTGCGCAGGCTGTATCGGCTCGCATTCTCTAAGAATCTGTTCTAAGCCGCACACTGCCCCATCAAGCCCCGCGCCCATCGCAGCAATTTGTCGCGCCACGCATTCATGAGCCAACCGGACCTCTCCTTTTTGATGAACGCTGAGCCAGGCAGTGGCGATTCACCCGTGCCGGTGGAGCGCCGCCGGGCCGACCGCCCCAAGGGCGCGGTGGCAGCGCTGATTGCCGAGCTGCGCGCCTACCAGGCCGAGCTGGAAAGCCAGAACAAGGTGCTGCGCTACAGCCAGACGGTGGCGGAGAGCGCGTCTGAGCGGTTTGAAACCCTGTTTGCCAGCGTGCCGCTGGCGCTGATGGTGGTGGACGAATACGACATGGTGGTGCAGGCCAATTCGATGGCGCACCGCTCGTTTCAGCCCACCGAGCGCGACCGCCCCCTGACCGCGCTGATGCCGTTCGTGTCAGACACCGACGCCCCCCGCGTGCAGGAGGCCTTTGCACAGGCGCGTACCCAGGGGCACAGCGAGGTGACCGAAGTGGTGTTCACCATCGCGCCACACATCCGCATCACCGGCGACTTGCACATCGCCCGCATTGAAGACCACCAGGGCGACGGCCCGATGCAGCTGCAGTTTTTGTGCGCGGTCATCGACCAGGGCCCCCTGCTGGCCGAGCGCCACGCGCTACAGCAAAGCGCGCAAGCGCTGCAACAGCGCAACGAGCAGCTACACGCCAGCGAAAAGCGGCTGGAAGCCGTCATCAACTCCGCGCTCGACGCCATCATCTGCGTGGACCAGAACGGCCTCATCACCGTGTTCAACCCGACTGCGGCGGCGCTGTTCCAGTGCAGCGCGCAAGACGCACTGGGCAGCCCGCTGGAGCGTTTTTTGCCTGCGGCGGGGCAGGCGCTGGCGTTTGCGCAGCTCACCACCCAGGCCATGCTGGGCGAAATGACGGCCTGTACCGCCAGCGCCAAAGAGCTGGCGGTGGAGGTGAGCGTGTCTTTCGAGCGCCATGCCGAAGGCGAAACCACCACCGTGTTCGCCCGCGACCTCACCGGCCGCAAGAAGGCCGAGGCGCACCGCAGCGAGCTGGAAGCGCAGTTGCGCGAATCGCACAAGATGCAGGCCGTGGGCACCATGGCGGGCGGCATTGCGCACGACTTCAACAACATCCTGGGCGCCATCCTCGGCAACGTGGAACTGGCCAAGGCCGACTGCGCCCCCGGCTCACCCGTGCTGGAGAGCCTGCTTGAAATCGACAAGGCAGGCCGCCGCGCACGCGACCTGGTGCGGCAGATCCTTACCTTCAGCCGCAACGAGCCACCGCAGCGCACCGCCGTGTCGCTGGCCGAAGTGGTGCACGACACCGAGCGCCTGCTGCGCGTGACCCTGCCCCCCGCCATTGAGCTGCACATGCAGCTGCAGCCGGGCCTGCCGCCGGTGCTGGCCGATGCCACCCAGGTGGAGCAGGCGGTGCTGAACCTGTGCACCAACGCCGTCCATGCCATTCAAGGCCAGGGCAGTGAACGCGGCAGCATTCTGGTGGAAGCCGCACTGGTGCACCCCGACCAGCGCCTGAGCGAGCGCCTGGGCCTGGCCCCCGGCGACTATGTGGCCCTGACGGTGCACGACAGCGGCCCAGGCATGGACGCGGCAACCTTGGAACGCATCTTCGAGCCCTTTTTCACCACCAAGCCTGTGGGCCAGGGCACGGGCCTGGGCCTGGCCGTGGTGCATGGGGTGATGCGTACCCACGAAGGCGGCATTGATGTGCAAAGTGTGCCGGGGCAAGGCAGCCGGTTCACGCTGTACTTTCCGGTCGCTACCGCTCAAGTCACCGCCAGCAGCACGGCGGTGGCCGCCCTGCCCGCCGCGCCTGCCCAGGCACCCGCAGCCGCGCCCACCGCCACCCGCCAAAAGCCGCACGTCATGTACGTGGACGACGACCAGGCGCTGGTCTTCCTGGTGCAGCGCCTGCTGCGCCGCAGGGGTTATGACGTGAGCGGTTTCACCGACCCCCATGAGGCCACGGCCGCGCTGCGCGAAGCACCGCACCACTACGACCTGCTGGTGACCGACTACAACATGCCCGGTTTTTGTGGCGTGGATTTGGTGCGCGAGGCGCGCCTGATCCGCCCCGATCTGCCGGTGGCCCTGGCCTCTGGCTACGTCACGGCTGAAATTGAACAGGCCGCCATCGCAGAAGGCGCACGCGCGCTGATTCACAAGCCCAACGATGTGGAAGAGCTGTGCGCCACCGTGCAGCGACTGATAGCCGGGGATGACGTTGCTGGCTGATGTGCAGGCGGTGCATGAAGACGCCGACCTGCTGGTGCTGCAAAAGCCCGCAGGCTTGCTGTGCGTGCCCGGGCGCGGCCCCGGCAAGCAAGACTGCCTGAGCGCACGCGCCCAGCAACACTGGCCGGGCGCACTCATCGTGCACCGGCTGGACCAAGCCACCTCAGGCCTGGTGCTGATGGCAAGGCACATCGACGCCCAGCGCCGCCTGAGCCATGCCTTTGCCGAGCGGCAGGTGCACAAGCGCTACCAGGCGGTGGTGTGGGGCCTGCTGGCGGCGCAGGAAGGCGCATGGAACGAGATCAATCTACCCATCGCTGCCGACTGGGAAAGGCGCCCTCTGCGCGTCATCGACCCCGCACACGGCAAGCCCAGCCTGACCCGCTGGCGCCTGCTGGGCCACCACCCTGCCAACGGCACCTCACGCATCGAACTGGAACCCGTCACCGGCCGCACGCACCAGCTGCGCGTGCACATGGCAGCTGTGGGCCACCCCATCCTGGGGGATGCGCTGTATGCACCCGCAGAGGTGCAGGCCCTTGCCCCCCGGCTGCTGCTGCACGCCAGCCACCTGGCCTTTGCGCACCCCAGCAACGGGGAGCCGCTGGCGCTGGAGTGGGCCGCTGATTTTTAAGAAAATCGGCCGCTAGCGCACAACCAGCAAGCGCTACCAGCTATACTTTTAATAGCATTCAAAGCCGTGCATTCAGCGCACCGCTGGCAGCGCTGCACGCGACATGGCCCACTGCACCGCCAGAATGCTGGCCAGCACCACCAGCATGCCCACCAGCGAAACGCCCGTCATGGCCTGCCCCAGCAGCACCCAACCCAGCAACACGGCCGTGACGGGGCTGAGCAACCCCAGCGATGACACCGCCACCGACGGCAACCGTGCAATGCCGCGACACCATAACAACCAGCCCTGGCGGGCGCTATTACACAACCCGGCCGTTTCCAGCAGCTCACTGGTGCAACTCACGCTCCCAAGGCTGGCGCTGATCGACCGTGCGGTGGAAGCCCATGTGGCCAACGAGCACCGCATTCTTTCCGCCCTGAAGGCGGCCGACCTGGCGGCGCTGGACCACAAGCTGGCGCTGCTGCTGGCGGCGCTGGAGTCCCCAGAGGAGCAGTGATCCTGCGCCCAGCGCAGTAACATGGTGGGATGCCTCAAAACCACCTCACCATCCTCACCGGCGCCTCGCGCGGCATGGGCCTGGCCATGGCCCAGCAGCTGCTCAAAAGTGGCAACACCCTGATCTGCATTGCCCGCAGTGCCAACCCCGACCTGGCGCTGGAAGCCAAGGCCGCTGGCGTCACGCTGGAGCAATGGCAGCAAGACCTGTCGCAAGGCGAGCAGGCGGCGCACCAGCTGCAGGCGTGGCTGAATGCCCGGGGCCCGCAAGCGTTTGCCAGCGCCACGCTGATCAACAACGCTGGCGTGATCCCGCGCATTGCGCCGCTGTCTGCCAGCGACGCGGCCGACCTGGCCAACGCGCTGCGCGTGGGGCTGGAGGCGCCGATGCTGCTGACCGCCGCATTTTTGGCGGCCACCGAAAGCTGGACTGTGCCCCGCAAGGTGCTCAACATTTCCTCGGGCCTGGGCCGCCGGGCCATGGCCTCGCAGGCCGCCTACGGCGCTGCCAAGGCGGGCATGGACCATTTCACGCGCTGCGTGGCGCTGGACGAAGCCATCAAGCCCCATGGGGCCAAGGTATGCTCACTGGCTCCCGGTGTGATCGACACCGACATGCAGGTCCAGCTGCGCGGCGCCGACCCGGCCGCCTTCCCGGACCGCCAGAATTTCGCCAACCTCAAGACGGGTGGCCAGCTCACCTCGCCTGCCGACGCCGCTACCCGCGTGCTCGCCTGGCTGGAGCGCGCAGACTTCGGCACCAACCCCGTGGCTGATGTGCGCGATGCCTGAGCATGATTTGCTCATCTTTTCATAGCTGCTAGCGCTTATCCATCAAGCGCTGGCGGCCTATTTGGTTCCAAGTTGATCTGAAAGGACTTTCCCATGACCCGTGAAGTCGTCGTCGTCAGCGCAGTGCGCACGGCCATTGGCACCTTTGGCGGCAGCCTCAAGGATGTGCCTCCCACCGAACTGGGCGCGCTGGTCGTCAAGGAATCGCTGGCGCGCGCCAGCGTGGAAGGCAAGGATGTAGGCCACGTGGTGTTCGGCCATGTGGTGAACACCGAACCCAAGGACATGTACCTCTCGCGCGTGGCGGCCATCAACGGCGGCTGCGCCGAAGGCACGCCTGCGTTCAACGTGAACCGCCTGTGCGGCTCGGGCCTGCAGGCCATCGTGTCGGCCGCGCAAGCCATTCAGCTCGGTGACGCCGATGTGACCATTGGCGCAGGTGCGGAGGTGATGAGCCGCGCGCCCTTCGCCAGCCTGAACATGCGCTGGGGCGCCCGCATGGGTGACACCAAGATGGTGGACATGATGATCGGCGCGCTGCACGACCCCTTCCACACCATCCACATGGGCGTAACGGCCGAGAACATTGCCGCCAAGTGGGGCATCACCCGCGAAGACCAGGACCGCCTGGCGGTGGAAAGCCACAACCGTGCTGAACGCGCAACGCAGGCCGGCTACTTCAAGGACCAGATCGTCCCCGTCACCCTGAAGAGCAAAAAGGGCGATGTGCAATACGCCACCGATGAGCACTTCCGCCCCGGCGCCACCATGGACGACATGGCCAAGCTCAAGCCCGTGTTCGTGAAGGAAAACGGCACGGTGACGGCAGGCAACGCCTCGGGCATCAACGACGCCGCCGCTGCGGTGGTGCTGATGGACGCAGCCGCGGCCAAAGCACGCGGCGCGAAGCCCCTGGCACGCCTGGTGGCCTACGCCCACGCGGGCGTGGACCCCAAGTACATGGGCATTGGCCCCGTGCCTGCTACCCAGCTGGCATTGAAAAAGGCGGGTCTCACCGTCAACGATCTGGATGTGATCGAAGCCAACGAAGCCTTCGCAGCCCAGGCCTGCGCTGTGACCAAGGACCTGGGCCTGGACCCCGCCAAGGTCAACCCCAACGGCTCGGGCATCTCGCTGGGCCACCCCATCGGTGCCACGGGCGCGCTCATCACTGTCAAAGCCATCCATGAACTGCAACGCATCCAGGGCCGCTATGCGCTGGTGACCATGTGCATTGGCGGCGGCCAAGGCATTGCGGCGATTTTTGAACGCCTGTGATCGCCCCGGCGGCAGCATCGCCCGTGGCGATGCCGCCATCCTGGATCGGCAAGGCCCCACGGGCCGGTGATCAGTGATCATCGACCCCCGTGCCGGCACCGTACCCGCACGCCAGGCAGCACCTTGCGCAGCTGCCTTTCCCCACAATTTCCGAGACATCACCGACCATGATTCGCAAACTGCTTTCCTTCTCCACCCTGGCACTGGCCCTGGGCACCACTGCATACGCCCAGGCCCCCGCTCCAGCGGCCGCCTACCCCACCAAGCCCATCCGCCTGATCGTGCCCTTCCCTCCCGGCGGCGGCACCGACATCCTCTCGCGCCTGGTGGCCACCAAGCTCACCGAAGGCGCCAAGTGGACCGTGGTGGCTGACAACAAGGCGGGCGCTGGCGGCACCATCGGCATCGGTGAAGCAGTCAAGGCAGCCCCCACCGGCTACGACCTGGTGATGGGCCAGAAGGACAACCTCGTCATCGGCCCCTGGCTGTACAAGAACCTGAGCTGGGATCCCACCAAAGACCTGACGCCCGTGGCGCACGTGGCCTACACCCCCGTGGTGATCGCCACCAGCGTCAACAGCAAATACAAGACGCTGGCCGACGTGGTGAATGGCGCCAAGGCAGCGCCGGGCACCATCACCTACGGCTCTCCAGGCAATGGCACCTCCATCCACCTGGCGGGCCACCTGTTTGAACAGGCCGCCGGAGTCAAGCTCAGCCACATCCCCTACAAGGGCTCCAACCCCGCGCTGATGGACGCGCTGGCAGGCAATGTGGACTTGCTCGTGTCTTCGCTGCCATCGGCCATGGGTCAGATCAAGGCAGGCAAGCTGCGTCCGCTGGCCGTTACCTCTGCCAAGCGCAGCTCGTCGCTGCCCGATGTGCCCACCGTGGCCGAATCTGGCTTCAAAGACTTTGATGTGAGCACCTGGTACGGTGTGTTTGCCCCCGCTGGCACGCCTGCTGCGGTAGTCACCACCGTCAACGCAGAAATCAACAAGCTGCTGGCCACCGCCGACATGAAGGCGGCCATCCAGGCCCAAGGCGCGGAGCCTGAAGCCATGTCGCCCGCGCAGCTGGGCACCTTGCTCAAGAAGGAATACACGCAGTGGAAGGGCATCGTCGAGGCCTCTGGCGCGAAGATTGAGTAACCCCCTGAGGCGCTTTGCGCCTTCCCCCTGAAGGGAGACGCACCCGGTGGCCTGGCAAAGCCAGTTCCACGGGTGCATTGGTTGGGAACGCGCTTGCTCTACGGCAGGCGCAGTGTCCGAGATATCCAATGAAAAATGGCTCCAGATTGGAGCCATTTTGTTTTCCAAAACATGCTGCACACGTGGTGGTGCATGCTCTGCATGAAGTGATTTGACGGGTCAGTCGCGCACCACCAGCACAGGCACGTGAACCAGGCCCAGCACGCGTTGCGTGACGCTGCCCAGCACGAGCTTTTCGAGGCCACGGCGGCCGTGCGAGCCCATCACGATCAGGTCAGCGCCAGTGCTTTCCAGCGCGCGCACGATGCCGTCGTGCACTGCGTGGCCTTCGCCCACCACGGTGGTCACGGAAACGCCCGCTTCGGTCATGGCCTTGCGCGCTGCGTCCAGGGCTGTGTTGGCTTCCGCCGTGGCGGCGCTCAGGTACTGCGATTGGCCATAGGCAAAATCAGCGCCCACGCCGGTGAAGGGATAAGGGTCCACCACGTACAGTGCCGTCACGACGCTGCCGAAAGTCTTGGCCAGGGCAGTCGCCTTGGATACGGCGAGCATGGAGGTTTCGGAACCGTCGATGGGAACCAGGATGTGCTTGAACATGGTGTTGCTCCTTAGGTAGTGGAAATCAGGCGGTGGCCCGAATACAAGCCAGAGTGTGACCCCGCACCGCCTTCAGCGACTTGATTCGCATCAAATCTGGGCGGTTCATTGCGTGGCGTTCTGATCAGGCTCGGGTGTTTATAAACCAGAGGCTCACGCCCCCAGCACATCGGCGCCCTGAAAATTGCCACGCCGACAGGTGACGACCAGTGTGTCACGGTAGCCACCTTCGGCCAGGGGTTGGATTGGCGTGGTTTCGTGGATCATGCGCGCGTCATCCAGCAGCAGCAAGGACCAGGGCTCGGCCAGGGTAAAGCGCACGCCGCTGGGGCCGTCTGCTTCGAAAACACGGGTTTCACCGCCTTTGACGGCGTGGCGCCCCACCAGGAACACGGCTACCAGATCCACACCATCGCGGTGCGCGCCTTCCGGCGTCGGGCGGCCAATGCCATCCCTGGTGTCGATGCGGAACTGGTGCGCTTCCAGGTACCAAGGCTCAGCACCTGAGGCATGGGCAAAGACTTCGCCAGACACACCCGCCAAAGCGCGCAACAGCTGCTTCCATACAGGGTTTGCCACCGTCGCATCCTGCATGGGGGCAAACAAGCGCTGCATACCCCCATGCAAAGCGTTGTACTCCACCGGCTGCCAGTGGGGTCGATGCGGCACCTGTTGCACCTCCTCGCCCGTCACCACAAAGCACGAGTGGCGCCTGCGCCGGTAGCGCCCACCGTCTTTCAGAAATTCATCGGGCGGCAAGCCACTCCAGTCGGCATTCAGCGCCATCAAGGCTTGCAAGTCGCATCCAGCCCAGGCGGCCACATCGGCGGGGGCCAGCACCGCGTAACCGGCACTGCGCAGTTGCTCAGACACCTGGGAAGGACGAACAAAAGGCGGTGAAAAAGTGATTTGGCTCATAGAGCTGCCGAGCTTAACCGCAGCGCGGGCCTGCCAGGGCGAGCTGCAGCGCAAGCCACACCCGGCACAAGGCAGATCAACAAAAAAGCCGCTTGCCCGTGCGGGGAAGCGGCTTTGTTGAGGAACACGGCTCAGCGCCGTGCCAGGGGCAAACGCCGTGGTTACACGCGCTCTGCCACCCAGGCTTGCACCGATGCCAGAGCCGCAGGAACCTTGCTGGCATCTGTACCGCCTGCCATGGCCATGTCGGGCTTGCCGCCGCCCTTGCCGCCCACTTGCTGGGCCACAAAGTTCACCAGCTCACCGGCCTTGACCTTGCCAACGCTGTCGGCCGTGACGCCTGCAGCCAGTTGCACCTTGTCGCCGTCCACCGCGGCCAGCACGATGGCGGCGGTCTTGAGCTTGTCCTTGAGCTTGTCCATGGTGTCGCGCAGGGTCTTGGCGTCCGCGCCAGGCAGTGCCGCGGCCAGCACCTTCAGGCCCTTCACGTCCACAGCCTGGGTCAGCAACTCGTCGCCCTGGGCAGAAGCCAGCTTGCCCTTGAGGGCTGCCACTTCTTTTTCGAGCGTGCGGGCGTTTTCCAGCGCTTGCGCGATGCGGGCATTCAGCTCGGCCACGGGGGACTTGAGCGCGCCAGCAGCCTGGTTCACGGTGTCTTCCAGGCTTTGCAGGTAGGCCAGCGCATTGGCACCCGTCACGGCCTCAATACGGCGCACACCAGCGGCCACGCCGCCTTCGGCCACCACCTTGAACAGGCCGATATCGCCCGTGCGCTGCACGTGGGTGCCGCCGCACAGCTCGCGGCTGGTGCCAATGTCGAGCACGCGCACGGTCTCGCCGTACTTTTCGCCAAACAGCATCATGGCGCCGGTCTTCTGGGCGGATTCAATGTCCATCACACGCGCATCGGTGGCGGTGTTGGCCAGAATTTCTTCGTTCACGCGGCGTTCAATCTCGCGGATCTCGGCGTCGGTGAGGGGAGCGTTGTGGGCAAAGTCAAAGCGGGTGCGGTCGGCATTCACCAGGCTGCCCTTTTGCTGCACATGGCTGCCCAGCACTTCGCGCAGGGCCTTGTGCATGATGTGCGTGACCGAGTGGTTGCGCATGGTGGCAGCACGCACGGCCGTGTTGACCTGGGCCTGCACGGTGTCGCCCACGTTCAGGGTGCCTTCTTCCAGCGTGCCGTGGTGGCCGAACACATCGGCCTTGATCTTGAGGGTGTCGCGCACCGCAAAACGTGCCGAGCCGCTGGTGATCACGCCTTCGTCGCCCACCTGGCCGCCGCTTTCTGCGTAGAACGGAGTCGTGTCCAGCACCACCACGCCGTTTTGACCGGCCTTCAGGGCTGCAGCGCTTGTCCCGTCTACGTAGATTGCTACGATTTTTGCAGTTTCTGCAAGATGCTCATAACCGGTGAACTGGTTGGCAGCGCCGGTGTATTCCAGCGCCTTGTCCATCTTGAACTTGCCGGCAGCGCGGGCCTGGGCCTTCTGCTTTTCCATGGCGGTCTTGAAGCCAGCCTCGTCCACTTCCACGTCGCGCTCGCGGCACACGTCGTTGGTCAAATCGAGCGGGAAGCCATAGGTGTCGTGCAGCTTGAAGGCCACTTCGCCGGGCAGCACCTTGGCACCGCCGTCCAGGGCCGCGTCCAGAATTTCCATGCCGTTGGCCAGCGTTTCAAAGAAGCGCTCTTCCTCAGTCTTGAGCACGTCGGTGATGCGCTGCTCTTGCTCGCGGATAGCGGGATAGGCGTCGCCCATCAGGCGCACCAGGTCGGCCACCAGCTTGTGGAAGAACGGTGTCTTCTTGCCCAGCTTGTAGCCGTGGCGGATAGCGCGACGCACGATGCGGCGCTGCACGTAGCCGCGGCCTTCGTTGCTGGGGATCACGCCGTCGCTCACCAGGAAGGCGGTAGCGCGGATGTGGTCAGCAATCACGCGCAGGCTCTTGTTGTCCAGGTCGGTCACGCCGGTCTCGCGGCCTGCGGCCTTGATGAGCTGGTCGAAGATGTCGATTTCGTAGTTGCTGTGCACATGCTGCAAGATGGCAGCCAGGCGCTCCAGGCCCATGCCGGTGTCCACGCAGGGCGCAGGCAGCGGCACCACAGAGCCGTCTTCCTTCATGTCGAACTGCATGAACACGTTGTTCCAGATCTCGATGAAGCGGTCGCCGTCTTCTTCAGGGCTGCCCGGAGGGCCGCCAGGAATTTCGGGGCCATGGTCGTAAAAGATCTCGGAGCAAGGGCCGCAGGGGCCGGTGTCCGCCATCATCCAGAAGTTGTCGGACTTGTAGCGGCCGCCCTTGTTGTCGCCAATGCGGATCACGCGCTCGGGCGGCAGGCCGATTTCCTTGGTCCAGATGTCGTAGGCCTCATCGTCTTCCTGGTATACCGTGGCCAGCAGGCGCTCGGGCGGCAGCTTGTAGACCTCGGTCAAAAGCTCCCAGGCCCACTTCAGCGACTCGCGCTTGAAATAGTCGCCAAACGACCAGTTGCCCAGCATTTCGAAGAAGGTGTGGTGGCGCGCGGTGTAGCCCACGTTTTCCAGGTCGTTGTGCTTGCCGCCGGCACGCAGGCAGGCTTGCACCGACACAGCGCGGTTGTAGGAGCGCTTGTCGGTTCCCAGGAACACGTCCTTGAACTGCACCATGCCCGAATTAGTGAACATCAACGTGGGGTCGTTGCCCGGCACCAGCGACGACGACGCCACGATGGTGTGGCCCTTGGAGGCAAAGAAATCCAGGAAGGTCTTGCGGATATCGGCAACGGTGAATGTGGGGGTCATGGGCTCTTCTTCACGAACAAGAATGCTGCGGCAGGATTGCACTGCAAAAAGCAGGCGAACTGGGCATTTTAGGGGGTTTCAAGCGGATTCTGGCGGTGGCCCACCGCAGTGCCTCACGCCGCCCTGCCTGTAGAAGTTTTCCATGTCCAGCATCCAGCTATGTGGGGGCGGGCCGACCATCAACGCACGGGTACCGTGGTTACACCGGGCGCATTGCTGATGCTTGCAGCCTGGCCAGGCGCATACCGGGCATGGCAAGCCCTGAGCCACAGCATATTCAGAAGAACTTGTCATGCAGCACAAAGGCGTTCGCGGTGCTACGCTCCTGCTTTTAAGCCGCAAAACATCAAACAACGATACGAGGCAAACATGGACATCCAAAGCACTCCCCTCGCCCAGTTGAAAGACCCCAGCTTGCTCAAGACCGCTGCCCTGATCAACGGCCAGTGGCTGGGCGGCAGCAGCCGTTTTGACGTGAACGACCCGGCCACCGGTCTGAAGCTGGCCGACGTGGCCAACCTCGGCCCGGCAGACGCCGAAGCCGCCATCGCCGCCGCCAACGCCGCCTGGGCCCCCTGGAAGACCAAGACGGCCAAAGAACGCAGTGTCATCCTGCGCAAATGGTTTGACCTGCTCATGGCCCACCAGGACGACCTGGCGCGCATCATGACCGCCGAGCAAGGCAAGCCCTTCCCCGAAGCCAAGGGCGAAGTGGCCTACGGCGCCAGCTTTGTCGAGTGGTTTGCCGAAGAAGCCAAGCGGGTCAACGGCGAGACGCTGCCCCAGTTCGACAACAACCGCCGCCTGCTGGTGCTCAAGCAGCCGATTGGCGTGTGCGCCGCCATCACGCCATGGAACTTCCCGCTGGCCATGATCACCCGCAAGGTCGCGCCCGCGCTGGCCGCCGGCTGCCCCGTGGTCATCAAGCCTGCTGAACTCACGCCCCTCACCGCCCTGGCCGCAGGCGAGTTGGCCATGCGCGCGGGCATTCCTGCAGGTGTGCTCAACATCCTCACGGCCGACAGCGCCAACTCCATCGCCATTGGCAAGGTGCTGTGCGCAAGCGACGTGGTGCGCCACATCAGCTTCACCGGCAGCACCGAGGTGGGCCGCATCCTGATGGCGCAGTCGGCCCCCACGGTCAAGAAGATGTCGCTGGAACTGGGCGGCAACGCGCCGTTCATCGTGTTCGACGATGCCGATGTGGACAGCGCCGTGGAAGGCGCCTTTGCCAGCAAGTACCGCAACGCGGGCCAGACCTGCGTGTGCACCAACCGCTTTTATGTACAGGAAGGCGTGTACGACGAGTTCGTGGCCAAGTTTGCCGCCAAGGTGAAGACTGCGAAGGTGGGCAACGGCTTTGAAGACGGCGTGAACCAGGGACCGCTGATCGAGGAAGCCGCGCTGGAAAAGGTGCAGCGCCACCTGGACGACGCCCTGGCCAAGGGCGGTCAAGTGGTGGCCGGCGGCCAGCGCCTGAAGACCCTGGGCTCAGGCCAGTTCTTCGAGCCCACCGTGGTGGCCAACGCCACGCCCGACATGCTGTGCGCCCGCGAAGAAACCTTTGGCCCCTTCGCCCCTGTCTTCAAATTCAAGACCGAGCAGGAAGCGATTGATGCTGCCAATAACACCGAGTTTGGCCTGGCCAGCTACTTCTACAGCCGCGACGTGGGCCGCATCTTCCGCGTGGGCGAAGCACTGGAATACGGCATGGTGGGCATCAATGTGGGCATTCTGGCCACCGAACATGTTCCCTTCGGCGGCGTCAAGCAGTCCGGCCTGGGCCGCGAAGGCTCACACTACGGCATGGATGACTACGTGGAAATCAAGTACCTGTGCCTTGGCGACATTCAGAAGTGACCACCCCGCGCAGGGCGCGCCAGCGCCCCTTAAAGCGCGCAGGACATGCCTATAATGCGCGGCTGTGCGGGTGTAGTTCAATGGTAGAACGGCAGCTTCCCAAGCTTCATACGAGGGTTCGATTCCCTTCACCCGCTCCACTGCATCGTTCCAGGGAATTCTGAGAAAGTCCAAGAAGCATCGTAAGTCGTTGATTCTGGTTGAGTTTTCGACATCTCGATGTTCCAGTGGGCTCCACGGAAATCCACCTGAAGCCACGACGTTTATGTCCATTTTTGTGTCCATTTTTGCGGGCACGACGGCTTCCGGATTGTTGCTAGGGCGCTGAGGTCGATGGGTTAAGCATCTGGTTCCTGACTCATGTTCAGGAGCTAGAGCATGGCACTCTCAGACTTGGTGGTCCGCCAAGCCAAAGCCACCGGCAAGGCCTACACACTTCCAGACATCGATGGTCTCTCCCTGGCCGTGACGGCCACGGGCAGCAAGAGCTGGCACTTCCGTTACTACTGGATGAAGGAGCCCAAGCGCATGTCGCTGGGCACCTATCCCGAGGTGTCCCTTCGTGAGGCACGCGCCCTGCGTGACGAGGCGCGCGCCTTGGTGGCTAAGGACATCAACCCGCGCCTTCACCGCGAGCAAAAGCGCGCCGCGGTCAAACTCGCCGGTGAAAACACCTTCGAGGCGATCTACAAGAAGTGGCTTGCCCACCGCGAACTCGGCCTCAAGAAGGGCCGGCAGACCACCCTCTCGATCCTCCCTCGCGTCTTCGCCAAGGATGTGCTGCCCTTGCTGGGCAAGCGCTCGATCTACGACATCAAACGCCCTGACCTGCTGGAAGTGATCGCCAGGATCGAGCGGCGCAAGGCGCTCTCCTTCGCCGAGAAAGTCAGGACGTGGTTCAACCAGATGTTCCGCTACGCGCTGGTGGTCGTGCCGGGCCTGGAGCAGAACCCGGCTTCCGACCTCGACGTGGTGGCGCTGCCGCTGCCCCCGGTGAACCACAACCCGTTCCTGCGCATGGCCGAGTTGCCGAAGCTGTTGCAGCGCCTGCGCAAGTATCGTGGCCGGCTGCAGACCCAGCTCGGTCTGCGGCTGCTGCTATTCACCGGCGTGCGCACGGGCGAGCTGCGCCTGGCGACGCCGGATCAGTTCGACCTCGATCGGGGCCTCTGGATCATCCCGCCCGAGGTCGTGAAGCAGCTCCAGGTGGACATGCGCAGAAAGCGCCAGTTGCCCAAGGACATTCCACCCTACATCGTGCCGCTGTCGGTGCAGGCCATCGCGCGGCGATGCCGCGACGCAGGTAGCAGGTCAGTCTCGCGGCGGGTGCGACGGCAATGCCGTAGCCCGCCGAGACGAGCGTCATCGCCATGTCGAAGGTGCTGACGGTCTGCTCATGGCCCTGCGGTGCATCCTCGACCAGGCCATGCGCCACCGCGCGCCACGGCTCGTCGGCCGTTGACTGCGCGCAGATCACCGGCTGCTTGAGCAGCTCTTGGCGAGCCACTTCACGGTAGGACAGCAGGTGCGAGCGCTTGGCGACGGCGACTGCCAGCGTGTCATGCCACAACGGCTCGCACACCCAGCCTGGCCACTCCCAGGCGGCTGTGGACAGGGCCAAGTCAAAGTTATCGTGCGGCAGTTCCTGCGCCAGCGCTGTGGCGCTGCATCCGATCAAGGCGGTGGCGGTCTCTGGCTCTTCGGCGCGCTGCAACGCCAGCAAGTCGGCAAGCGGTGAAGGCACCCACTCGCCGAGCACAGCCACCCGGATTTCAGTGGAGGCATCGCTCGCATCCAGCAAGGGCTCATGCGTTCTGCGTCACTGCTGTGACCTCGACAGCTTGAAGGTGCCTTGCTTGATGCCGGGTGGATAGGCCCGATTCGCCATCCATGCCCGTGACGCAAAAGGTCGGCCGCCGATGCAATGCGGGTCAAGGTCCAGACCGAACGGGAATCGTACCGTCCAAAATCCCCGCGTCACATCGGGCGTTGATCGGTGCCTTGCGGGCGTCCGACACGCTCCACGCGGTCGATGAACTGCCGCAGCGGCTCCATGATTTCGCCTTCGGGTCGCAGTAGATAGGTCGTCAGCGAAGCGGTCTCGTCGGCCAGCGGCCGCACGACGACATCGGCCTGATGGCAACCCGCCAGATGCGCCGCGCTCGAAAAGCCCACGCCGTAGCCGGCGGCCACGAGGGCCAGCATCAGGGAATGGGTCTTGACGTACTCGGCTACCGTCGGCTGCGCATCCACCGTGCGGAGCAGCCGTTCGCGCTGCCGGCTGCAACCTTCGCAGACCTGGGGATCGCACAGCACCAGAGGATAGCTCGGCACTTCCTCCAGCGGCACTTCCTTGAAAGCCAGCAGCGGATGCCTGGCGGGCAAAGCCACCACCAGCGGGTCTCGCCACACCGGCATGGCGACGATGCCGGCGTCCATTTCACCAGCCAATGCAAAACCTGCGTCATACAAGTCGTTGCGCAGTCCAGTCACCAACTGCGCCAGTGGCGTTTCAAATATCCGAATGCCGACCTGTGGTGCCTCCTCGCGGCAAAGCGCAAGCAACGCCGACAAGCGGGCCTGCCCCATGTCACCAGATAGTGCGATGCGCAGCGTGTTCCGCTGGTTCGCTGCGGCGCGTGCCTTGGTCTGCGCTTGCTCGAAGGCCAGCAGTACGCGCCGGGCTTCTTCGAGGAAGACCTGTCCCGCCGGTGTGAGACGAACACTGCGTGGCAAGCGGTTGAGCAGCGGCACCCCTAAATCCGCCTCCATCTGGCGGATCGTGCGCGACAGTGGAGACTGTTCGATGTGCAGCCGTCGAGCAGCCCGGCCGAAGTGCAGTACCTCTGCTACGGCGATGAAGCAGCGAAGATGGCGTAAGTTCATGCTTTCTCCCTGCCGATGTGATCAGTCCATATCATCGTAGGGAGCCGAATAGTGCGGAGGATTCACCTCTGTATCGAGATGAGAGCCATCCTGGGGGGTGATGCTCGGATGCTTTTCGCCCATGTCAGCGCCTACGGCGAAGCTCTCGTTCGAGATCGCCCAGCTGCGACGCCTGAAGTTCGGCAAGAAGAGCGAGCAGCTCGGTGCCGAACAACGCGCGCTGTTCGACGAGGCTCTGGACGCCGACCTTGCCGCGGCTGAGGCGCAGCTCCAGGAACTGCTGGGCAAGAAGAAGCCGCCGGCTACGCCTGGCGCGATGCCTAAGCGCACCACCTTGCCGGCGGACCTGCCGCGCGTGGACTGCCACCACGAGCCCGAGAACACCCGCTGCGCGTGCGGCTGTGCGCTCAAGCGCATCATCGAGAAGCTGGACTACACGCCGGGCGTGTTCACGGTCGAGTGCCACATCCGCGGCAAGTGGACCTGCGCATAGGTGCCGAACGCTGACCCAGGCGCCGGTCCCGGCGGAGATCATCGCCAAGGGCATCCCCACCTCCGGGCTGCTCGCTTAGGTGCTGGTCGCAAAGGACTCCGACCATCTGCCGCTTACATGGTCGTCCCTAGGCAAGCAGGAATAAGCTGCGTGAGTGAATCGGGAGGTTTGCGTAGCTGATGGCTGGCCAGCAGCGTCTGCGCCGGCGGCTTCACCGGCACGAAGCGCATGTGCGGGCGGGTTGCCGCCTCGCAGATCGCTGCGGCATCGGCCGCACCGTTCTTGCGTCCCTTGCCGGCCATGCGGTAGGGCGTGACAAAGTGGCCTGCAATCGGCCGCGCACCAGCCCATAGCCGCGCAGCTTGCGTGCCCAGTGATGCGCACCGCCGCAGGCCTCCAGGGCCACCAGGCAGCCGGGAGGCAGCTCCACGCACCAGGCCGCAAACTTGTCAGCGGCCAGCGCCTTGGCAACCACCACGCGCGCATCCACCGCATGCACCTAGTGTCCTGAGTTAAAAATTCATTGAATTATTTTCCCTGATGGCAATCATTCGTGTAGGGTGTTACACGACGAGGTGGCCATGAGCGGAAGACCAAAGACTCCATTGGTGTTGAGCGCAACGGAGCGAGAGCAGTTGATTGCGTTGGCCAAGCGCCGTAAGACCGCGCAGGCCTTGGCCCTGCGCGCGCGCATCGTGCTCGCGTGCGCTGAGGGCCTGGACAACAAAGTGGTGGCAGCGCGCCAGCGGGTCACGCAGCAGACGGTTTCCAAGTGGCGGGGCCGTTTTGTTGAACTGCGCTTGGAGGGTTTGCTGGATGCGCCGCGCCCTGGCGCTCCGCGCACGATTGAAGATGAGCGCGTCGATGCAGTGATCGCCAAGACGCTGGAGTCTGTGCCAGTTGGCGCGACTCACTGGAGTAGCCGCACCATGGCCCGCGCAATGGGCATGTCACAGACGGCTGTGAGTCGAATCTGGCGGGCTTTCGGTTTGCAGCCGCACCGCCAGGAGACGTTCAAACTCTCCAGTGATCCGTTTTTTGTCGAAAAGGTCCGAGACGTTGTCGGCCTGTATATGGACCCGCCACTGAAGGCGATGGTGTTGTGCGTG
>NZ_CAXIAK010000074.1:0-17590 GCF_964021665.1 uncultured Acidovorax sp. | reverse complement strand
CCTGCTTGGCCGTCCACCCAGGCGGGGTATTTCTCCATCACGCTGGCAAGCAAGCTGCTGGCTTGCCACTGCGCCAGCCAGGCCTGCAGACGCGGCCAGGGCTGGGCCTGCCACCAGGCGGGGTCCACCCCCGCAAACTGCCGCACAAACGGGGCAATGGCCATGTCTGCCAGAGCGCAGTGTTCTCCAAACAGAAAAGGATGCTGGCTCAGGCGGGCTTCCAGCGTACCGAGCCAGCGGGCGGCTTGTGCGCGTTCGTACGCCGGGTCGCATTCTGGATAGCGCGTGGGGTACTTGGTGCGGTCCAGGGCCTGTTTGAACGGGCCATCGCACACGGTGATCAGTGCTTGCATCTCTGCCTGCGTGCCCTGGCTGGGGTGCAGCCAGCTTTGTGGGTCGTGCTGGCCCAGCGCCCACAGCATGATGTCCAGGCTCTGCTCCAGCACTTGACCACTCGGCAGCACCAGCACGGGCACCGTGCCTTTGGGCGATGCCTGCAGCAAGCCCTGGGGCTTGGCCTTGAGCACCACCTCGCGCAGCTCGCACCTTTGGCCGCTCACCGCCAATGCCAGCCGCGCACGCATGGCATAAGGGCAGCGGCGGAAGGAATAGAGCACGGGCAGGGCGCTCATGCAGCAGTGTCCTCGTCGGTATGCGCGGGTGGGAGCGTGGCCTGCTGTGGTTTGGCACCAATGTGCGCTTGGCCGCGCTTTGCAGCCAGTTGCACCTGCCGTTCGCGTTCTGCCAGGGCCCGTTCCTGCTCGGGTGTGCGGGTGCCGTGGCAGTAGGGGCAGCTCACGCCCGGCACATAGTGGGGCGATTGCAGCTCGGCCTCGCCCAGCGGCATGCGGCAGGAGCGGCACAGCTGGTGGTGGCCACGCACCAGGCCGTGGCCTACGGAAACCCGCTCGTCAAACACAAAGCAGTCACCATGCCAGCGGCTGGACTCCTCAGGCACTGTTTCCAGGTACTTGAGAATGCCGCCTTCCAGGTGGTACACCTCCTCAAAGCCTTGTGATTTGAGAAAGGCCGTGGATTTTTCGCAGCGAATGCCGCCCGTGCAAAACATCGCCACCTTGGGGTTGCCAGCCAGCACACCACCGGGCTGCGATTGTTCTGCCACCCACGCCGGAAATTCAGAAAAGCTGCGGGTGTGCGGGTTGATGGCGCGGTCAAACGTTCCGATGCCCACTTCGTAATCGTTGCGTGTATCGATCACCACTACGCCGGGGTCGTCGATCAGTGCGTTCCAATCCTCGGGCTTCACATAGGTGCCGGCATTGCGTGCAGGGTTCAGTCCCGGCACGCCCAGCGTGACGATTTCCTTCTTGAGCCGCACGCGCATGCGGTAGAACGGCATGGCATCGGTCGCGGCCTCTTTGTGCTGCAAGGCTGCAAAGCGAGGGTCTTTGCGTAGCCAGGCCAGTACGGCTTGCACACCCTCTGCCGGGCCTGCAATAGTGCCGTTGATGCCCTCATGGGCCAGCAGCAGCATGCCGCGCACGCCGTGGGATTCGCACAGTGCCTGCAGCGGCGCACGCAGTTCGGCAAAGTCGGGCAGGTCCACAAACTGGTAGAGGGCGGCGGTGAGGTAGCGGGGGGCTGCAGGGTCCACAGAAAAAATGCAGGCAGGCGAGAAGGTCGCCATGATAGCGGTCACCTTTCGTTACGATGCGGGGATCACCAACGCTGCATCCGAGGCGGGCGCATGAGCAAGGAATCCACTCTCAATCTGTTCCGGCGGCTGGAACAGCTCAATGGCATCGGCGCAGCCCTGTCGCGCGAGCGTGACATTGAGCGCTTGCTGGAAAATATTCTGGAAGCGGCCAAAACCATCACCGGTGCCGATGGCGGCACGCTGTACAGCGTGACCGAGGACCAGTCTGCGCTGAAGTTCGAGATTCTGCGCACGGATTCACTGGGCATTCGCCTGGGCGGCACCACGGGCAAAGCGGTGGATTTGCCGCTGCTGCCCTTGCGCACGCCCGATGGCGCGCCCAATGATTCGCTGATAGCCGCCCATGCGGCCATTCACGACCGCACGGTGAACATTGCCGATGCCTACTGCGCCAAGGGCTTCGACTTTTCTGGCACCCGGGCCTTTGATGAGCGAACGGGTTACCGCTCGCAGTCCTTCCTGACGGTACCGATGAAGAACCACGACCGGGAGCTGATCGGTGTGCTGCAGCTCATCAATGCGCGCGACCCGGAGACGGGTGCCATCATTCCCTTCTCGCAAGCCGACCAGAGCCTGGCCGAATCGCTGGCATCCCAGGCAGCCATCGCGCTCACCAACCGCTTGCTCGTCTCCCAACTGGAGCGGTTGTTTGAATCTTTCGTCAACCTCATCAACCTGGCCATTGATGAAAAGTCGCCCTACACCGGCGGGCATTGCCAGCGCGTGCCTGCCCTCACGATGATGCTGGCCGAAGCAGCGCATGCGGCGCAGGAGGGGCCGCTGGCAGGTTTTCACATGACCGAGCGCGACCGGTACGAGCTCAAGATGGCGGGTTTGCTGCACGACTGCGGCAAGATCACCACCCCCGTGCATGTGGTGGACAAGGCCACCAAGCTACAAACACTGTATGACCGCATTGGCGTGGTGGAAACGCGTGTGGAGGTGCTCAAGCGCGACGCTGAACTCGCGGCATTACGGCGCCAATTGGCACTGAGGCCGGTGGTGGATGCTGCTGTCGAGGCCAGCATCCAGCAGGCGCTGCAGCAAGAACTGACGGCGCTGGACGAAGACCGCGATTTTTTGCGTGCCGTGAACCAGGGTGTGGAGGCGATGAGCCCGGCCGACCAGCAGCGGGTGCGTGACATGGGGGCGCAACGCCAATGGCGCAATCCGCAGGGCGTACAAACCAGTTTTCTGACAGCCGACGAGGTAGAGAACCTTACCATCCGGTCGGGCACGTTGACCCAGGCAGAGCGCGACATCATCAACCACCACATCGTCGCCACCAACCGGATGCTGGAGACCTTGCCCTGGCCGCGTCACCTCAAGAACGTGCCCGAATACGCGGGCGGGCACCACGAGCGCATGGACGGACGCGGTTACCCCAAAGGTCTCACGCGCGAGCAGATGTCCCTGCAGGCCCGCATGATTGGCGTGGCCGATGTGTTTGAAGCCCTCACGGCCGCTGACCGGCCCTACAAAAGCGGGATGAGCCTGTCGCAAGCGCTGGACATCATGGTCAATATGCGCAACGGGGGCCACATCGACCCCGATTTGTTCGACGTGTTCGTGAGCCAGGGCGTGCCTCAACGCTACGCGCAAGAGTTCCTAGACCCCGCCCAGATCGACGTTTGAGCGTACTGCCGAGGGTGGCTACCGTCAGTGGGCCTGCTCCAGAAGCCACTGCCCAAATGCCTGCATGGCGGCGGTGGGCGTGCGCGACTGCAGGTGGGTCAGCCAGTAGGCACCCCGGTGCAATTCCAGGGCAAAGGGCCGCACCAGCCGCCCCTGTTGCAGCTCGCGCGTGAACAAAGCCACTGGCAACAGTGCCACCCCTGCGCCTTGCGCTGCAGCCTCGGCCAGGGTGAGGGAGGAGTCAAACACAGCGCCCCGCAGCACCGGGCAGGGCAGGCCCGCTGCCGCAAACCATGCCGTCCACTCATCGGTACGGTAGCTGCGCAGCAAGGGCAGCCTGGCCAGGTCACTCGGCTGCTGCAGCCCCTGGGCCAAGGCGGGGGTGCACATGGGCGAGAGTGGTGCCTGAAAAATCTGCTGGGCGTGGGTGCCGTGCCAGGCACCGTCTCCAAAGCGTATGGCATAGTCCAGCCCTTCTCCTGCCATGTCCACCCGGTTGTTGTGGGTGAGCAGGCGCAGGTCCACAAACGGGTGGGTCTGCTGAAAGTGTCGCAGCCGTGGCAGCAGCCAGCCCACGGCGAACGTGCCCACCACGCCCACGGTCAGCACTTCGCGCGGCCGTTTTTCGCGAATCTGTTCCAGTGCCGTCTCCATGCGTGCGAAGGCATTGCTCAACGTGGGCAGCAGCGCCAGCCCCTCGTCTGTCAATGCCAGGCCCCGGGGTAATCGCCGAAAAAGCGGCTTGCCCAGGTGATCTTCCAGCTTGCGAATGTGCTGGCTCACCGCAGTTTGGGTGACGTGCAACTACAGCGCTGCACGGGTGAGGTTCAGGTGCCGTGCGGAGGCTTCAAACGCTCGCAGGGCATTGAGAGGCAAGTGCATGATGATGTATTAGTTTTTCTTGGGTCTGCTCTCAATGATTGCCATTGGCGCAACGCGCAGCGGCGCTATATCGTCGCGATCTTTCAAAATGATGGAGTTTCAGAATGCAAAGGCGAGAGTTTTCCTTGGGGTTGGCCGCGCTGGGGCTTTCCCCGTTGGCGGGTTGCGCAGTGCCGGCCGCACCTGGCGCAGACATCTCCAAAACTTGGAACAGCGCAATGGAGGGGATTGAGCACAACGCGCAGGGTCGCTTGGGGGTGTCCATGCTGGATACCGAAACCGGCCTGGCTTTGGGATGGCGTCAGGACGAACGTTTTGCAATGTGCAGCACCTTCAAGCTGCTGCTGGCGGGGTGGATGCTGTCGCTGGTGGACCAGGGCCTCGAAAAGCTTGATGCGCGTGTGCACTACGCGCCTGCCGATGTGGTCGACTACTCGCCCGTCAGCGGGCCGCGCGCAGGCACAGGCGGGGGCTTGACGGTGGGTGAACTGTGCTCTGCCACAGTGAGCCTGAGCGACAACACCGCAGCCAATGTTTTGCTGGAACGCCACGGCGGCCCGGCTGCGCTCACCCGTTACCTGCGTGCGCTGGGCGATCCCATCACGCGCCTGGACCGCAATGAGCCTACTCTGAACGAAGCCGCCATTGGCGATGTGCGCGACACCACCACCCCGCGGGCCATGCTCCGGACCATGCAAAAGCTGGTGTTGGGCGAATCACTGTCTGCCTCGTCCCGCGCGTGGCTGCAGCGTTGGCTCATTGAAACCAGCACCGGCGACAAGCGCTTGCGCGCGGGGGCCCCGGGCTGGAAGGTGGGGGACAAGACAGGCACTGCCGGCAGCAGTGGTACTGCCAACGATGTGGCCGTGCTTTGGCCGCCAGGCGCCAGCGGTCACCGCGGGGCAGTGCTGGTGACCTGCTATCTCACCCGATCTGCGGTAGCGCCAGAGCAGCGAGATGCCGCGATTGCTGCTGTAGGCCGCGCGGTGGTGAGGGCAAGCTTGGCATCGCGCGGAACCTGATCGCTGGCGTTCAGGCTGCCTGCAGCCGCCTGAAGCGCTTAAAAAAGCTCTACGTCGTCATTGGCCACCTTGGTGGCCAATGCGCCGGTGGCGACCAAGTCTTCGTAGAAGCGCACCTGGTTGCGACCATGTTCCTTGGCGTAGTAAAGCGCCTGGTCTGCCTGGCCCAGGATTTCCACCGGCGACCCGCGCGAGGTGCCGACAAAACCCAGGCTCACCGTGACGTTGCCCACCTGCGGGAAGTGGTATTCCTGCACCGCTTCGCGGAAGCGGTTGAACACCTTGTGGGCTTTGGAAAGCGTGGTGTTGCGCAGCAGCACCACGAACTCTTCACCACCAAAACGGAAGATGCGGTCGTGCGAGCGGAAAGAGCTGCGCAGAATGTTGGCGACCAGAATCAGCACTTCGTCGCCATACAGGTGCCCGAATCGGTCATTGACCTGCTTGAAATGGTCAATGTCCACCACCGCCAGCCAGTTCTGCACGGGCTCACTGATGGGGCTGGCTTCTTCGGAAATCATCGACTCCGCGGCCTGGGTCTTGCTGCTACTCAGGCCGGGCAGTGCGTTGCGGGCAAATTGCTCATCGAAGGTTTTGCGGTTGAACAGCCCGGTCAGCGCATCGCGCTCGGAATAGTCCAGCAGGCTCTGGTAGTTCTGGTAGACGAGGAACACCCCTTTGACCACATCCAGCTTATGGGCCGAGAAGGGGCGCGACTGCGTGATTTCCAGGCAGGTGGTGACTTTTTCGTGCATCCACACCGGCAGCCACAGCGTGTGTCGACCAGGGCGCGGGTGCGCCAGGGCGCTGTCGCCCTTCGTGGTCACGCACTGCATCAATTCGGGGTAATGCTCCAGCGGCTCCTTGCGCGGGTCTGCGGCGGCCTCGGAGTCGGTAGACACCAGTTGGCCATCCTGCACCCAGGTGCGTGGGCGGATATGGGGCTGGCCGTTGTCGGTGAACAGCTCCAGCGCCCGCACTTCCTTGATACCGCTGAGCTTTTGCAGGGTCGAGAGCACCGACACTTCCAGCCGCAAGTGGTCGCGGTGGCCAGTCATCTCTACCAGGTGTTGCAATATGGGCTTCATAGGCGGGGGAAGTGCGTTCGGCTCAGGCCGAGGTCAACGGCGCTTGAAAACGATGTCCCACACCCCGTGGCCCAACCGCAAACCGCGGTTTTCGAACTTGGTGAGAGGGCGGTAGTCTGGCTGGGGCGCGTAGCCTTCAGCCGTATTGGCCAGCAAGGGCTCCTGGCCCAGCACTTCAAGCATCTGCTCCGCATAGGGCTGCCAGTCGGTGGCGCAGTGCAGGTACCCGCCGGGCTTGAGGCGTGCCGCCAGCTTGGCGACCAGCGGGCTCTGGATCAGGCGGCGCTTGTTGTGCTTTTTCTTGTGCCAGGGGTCTGGAAAGAAAATGTGGATGCCATCCAGGCTGTCTGGGGCGAGCATGTGGTCAATAACCTCCACGGCGTCGTGCTGGAGGATGCGAATGTTGGTGATGTCTTGTTCGCCAATGCGTTTGAGCAAGGCACCCACGCCTGGCTCATGCACTTCGCAACACAAAAAATTGTCGGCGGGCCGCACACGGGCGATGTGCGCAGTGGCCTCACCCATGCCAAAGCCGATCTCCAGAATCAACGGAGCATTGCGGCCAAAGGCGGCAGTGGCGTCGAAGGGCTCGGCCCGGTAATTGAGCAAAAAGCGGGGGCCCAGGTCTTCAAAGGCCTTGGCCTGCCCTGTGGTGGTGCGGCCGGCGCGCCGCACATAGCTCTTGATGGTTTTGGGAAATGCCACGCCAGCGGGTGCAGCGCCAGCGGCTTGTGGCGCAGCGGAAGGCTCTGCGCTAGTGGAAATATTGTTCTGTTCGGTCACGGTGCGTCATTGTAGATTCGTGACCAAGCCTGAACCCAGTGCGCAAGCGCATCGAACACCGAAATGTGGTGTGAATCTGCCACGGCGGGTAAACCCAGAGCCTGCGCTGCCTGGTTCAACGCCATGAGCGGGTTGGACAGGTCCACCGCAGCCGCGCCGTTTTGTTTGGAGAGTTTTTCGCCATTCACATCCAGCACCAGAGGGGTGTGCAGGTAGGCAGGCGTGGGCAGCCCCAGTGCTTTTTGCAGCAGGATCTGGCGCGGGGTGTTGTCGGCCAGGTCTTCGCCGCGCACGATGTGGGTGACCGATTGCTCGGCGTCGTCCACCACCACGGCCAGCTGGTACCCCCACAAGCCGTCTGCACGCTTGAGAACGAAGTCGCCCACGGCGCTGACCACGTCTTGCACTTGTCGGCCCAGTCGCCGATCCTTCCATGGCAGGAAGTTTGCTTCTGAATTGATAGCTGCTGGCGCTTGTGGAATAAGCGCTGGAACCACTTTTTGGTAAAAGTCGGTCGTATTGAAACGCCAGGCGCGCGGGCTTCGGCCATGCAGGCCCTGACGGCAAGTGCCTGGGTAAGGCAGGGCGGCGTGGCGCTCCTTGGCGTGGCCCAGCGCGAGTTGGGCGGCTTCGATCTCCTTGCGCGAGCATGCGCAGGGGTAGGCCAGGCGTTGTGCGATCAGCGAGTCCAGCGCCTGCTGGTACAGCGCGCCGCGCTGAGACTGCCACACGACGGGCCCATCGGGGTGCAGACCGCACTGGGCCAGCTGGCTCAGGATGGTCTGGTCCGCCCCAGGAATGCAGCGCGGCGTGTCCACATCTTCGATGCGCACCAGCCAGGTGCCGTTGGCAGCTCGGGCATCCAGCCAGCTGGCCAACGCCGCGACCAGCGAGCCTGCGTGCAGCGGCCCCGTGGGTGAGGGCGCAAAGCGCCCGATGTAGGGGCGTGGTGCGTGGGGCACATCGCGGCTGCAGGCGGAGGACGCAAGGGCTGAGGAGCCCTGGTGAAGGGCTCCCATCACGCTCCCTCCACTCATTTCACGGCAAGTGCCAGTTCCAGGCCCGAGATGAAAGCGTCTTCCAGGCGGTGGCCTAGGCACCAGTCGCCGCAAGCACCCAGGCCCATGCTGGCGTCCCACAGGTGGCTTTGGCCCAGTGGATGCGTGGTCTGCGCATAGGGCCAGCAGTGCAGGGCCACATGGGCTGGCTCGGCACGCAGGCCGGTGACTTCGCCAAAGGCCTTGAGCAGCTTGGCTTGCACGCGGGCTTCGTCGTCTTGCAGATGTTCTGCCGACCAGGCAGGGTTGGCCTGCACTGTCCAGCGCTCCACCGTGCCGCGGCCGGGCTTGGACGATTCGCGGGCCAGCCAGGCAATGCGGTGGTGGGTGCTGCGTGCCACGTTCCACTGGGGGCCCAGGGTGGTCAGCCCTGGCCGCGCGGCCTGGGGGTAGGCCAAAGTCAGCGTCCAGCAGGGGGCCATGGCCACCTTTGACAGGGGCGTAGTCAAAGTGCAGTCAATGGCCGACTTGACCAGCAACGCCTGCGCTGCCGTGGCGGGCTGGCTGAACAGCACTGCATCAAATCCCGCATACACATGCTGGGAGCCATCCGAGCCTTGGGTGCGCAATTGCCAGCCTTGGGGGTTCAGGCTGTCGCGCTCCACGCGCTGCACTTGTGTGTTGAGCTGTACCTGACCCGCCTGTTGCAGTGGCTGCGCCCAGGCAGCCACCAGCGATTGCATGCCGGGGCTGGGCACCCAGTGCGCTTCGCGCGACAGCAGACCCTGCGAGGTAACCCGGCCGGTGGCGTCGAGCACGCGGACGTTGTTTGCGCTCCAGGGCTTGCACAGCCCTGGTACGGTGTCGATGGCGCGGGCAAAGCGCGGGTCGCGCACGGTGAAGTATTGCGCGCCAATGTCAAACGAGCCGAACACTGTGTTCACGGTGGCCGTGCGGCCCCCTGGCGCATTAGCCTGCTCGAACACCGTGACGCGGTGGCCTGCCTGCACCAGGGTGCGGGCGCACGCAATGCCTGCCATGCCTGCGCCGATGATGGCGAAGTGGCGCGGGCCGGGCGTCGGGGTGGGGGTGTCGTTGCGTCGGGGCCGCTTGGAGGGGCGGGAAACGGTTTTGCTCATGGTTTGCCTTTCAGGGACTTTCAGAGACAGCGGAAGTGACGTTCGACGTTGAATACTGGACGGTACCCACTCTACACGCGCGCCGGTCTGTCGCGGCTCAAAAATGGTGGTGGTTTTCCAGCAGGGCCTTGCGCGTGGCGGGGCTTTGCAACTGCTGAAGCCACCACTGCAACGCTCGCCCAGGTGCCGTGAAGCCCGGGCCGCCCCAGGCATAGTGCAGGCGCAACTGGCGCTCGGGGCGGGCCACGCGCTTGGCCACCAGGCGGCCGGCTTCCAGGTAGGGGCGCACCATGGGTTCTGGCAAAAAGCCACCGCCCAGGCCGCGCAACTGCACTTGCACCTTGGCTTGCATGGTGTCCACCGTCAGCACATCCTGCCCGCCCAGCAAGCCCATGGTCATGCCCCCACGCTGGGCCGAATCGGCCACCGCCACGGCCCGGTGGCGCAACATCACGGCATCGGTGATGGGCTCTGGCATGCTGGCCAGTGGGTGGTGGGGGGCCACCACGTAGATGAAAAGCAGATCACCCAGTGGGGCCTGCTGCAGCCCGGCCACGTCGGATGCGATGTTGGACACGCCAATCGCCAGGTCAGCCCGGCCTGACGTCAATGCCTCGCGCGTGCCGCTCATGATGCCGTCGCGCAGCTTCAGGCGTGTGGGGGGCGACATGGCGTAAAACGCTTCCACCAGCTCCAGCATGGTGTGCGGAGAGATCACTCCGTCAATCGACAGCGTGAGCTGCGGCTCCCAGCCCGTGGCCACCCGGCGCACGCGGTTGGCCACGGCATCAATGTCCTGCAGCAGCCGGCCACCCTCGCGCAGTAGCTCGGCCCCGGCCTCTGTGGGCTTGGCCTGGCGGGCGCTGCGGTCGAACAGCAGTACATCCAGCGCGTCTTCGATCTGCCGAACGCGGTAGGTGAGGGCGCTGGGCACCAGCCCCAGTTGCCGGGCGGCGGCGGCAAAGCTGCCGGCTTCGGCAATCACCTGCAGCATGGTCAGGCTGTCCGGCGTGAGGACGTCGCGAGCGTTTTGCATGGTCGGCTCATTTTTGTTCAAGCGTTTTGAATGATGCCATCAATCGGACAGAGCCTGTGCAAGCCCCTTGGGTCCTACAGTGGAGGCATTGAAAGGAGCAATCACCATGCTGACGATTCGCAAATCACAAGACCGGGGCTATGCCGATCATGGCTGGCTGCAGTCCTTCCACAGCTTCTCTTTTGCCGGCTACTACGACCCCCGCCACATGGGCTTTGGCAACCTGCGTGTCATCAACGAAGACCGCATTGCGCCCGGCACCGGCTTTGGCACCCATGGCCACCGCGACATGGAGATCATCAGCTACGTGCTGTCGGGTGAACTGGCCCACAAAGACAGCATGGGCAACGTCAAGGGCATTCCGCCCGGGGACGTGCAGCGCATGCGTGCAGGCACGGGCGTGATGCACAGCGAGTTCAACCACGCAGCCGGGCAGACCACGCACTTTCTGCAAATCTGGATCGAGCCCAATGTGCGCGGCATTGCACCCAGCTACGAGCAAAAGAGCTTCGCCGATGCCGAGAAGCGCGGCAAGCTGCGCCTCGTGGCATCACCCGATGGGGCGCAAGGCTCGGTGCTGATCCATGCCGATGCGGCTATTTACGCGGGCTTGCTGAGCGGTGACGAGACGGCCACCTTGCCCATGCAGCCAGGTCGCAAGGGCTATGTGCAACTGGTGCGCGGTAACGTCATGGTCAATGGCGAATGCCTCAAGGCGGGCGACGCCGCGATGCTGGAAAATGAAACGCAGGTCTCGCTGTCTGGCGGGCAGGATGCGGAAGTGCTGGTGTTTGATCTGGCGAACTGATCGCTCGTCTTTTTAGTCTGTTTACATTGGTCTGTTGATTTAAGGAGTTATTGATGCCCCAAATCGTTGTGGTTTACCACTCTGGCTACGGCCACACCCAGCGCGTCGCCCAGCAAGTGGCCGATGGCGCAAATGCCCAGTTGCTGGCGATTGACGCCGAAGGCAACCTGCCCGAGGGCGGCTGGGAAACGCTCAACGCCGCAGATGCCATCATCTTCGGCACACCCACCTACATGGGCGGCCCCAGCTGGCAGTTCAAGAAGTTTGCCGATGCGTCATCCAAAGCGTGGTTTTCCCGTGCCTGGCAAGACAAGGTGTTTGGTGGCTTTACCAACAGCGCCAGCTTCAATGGCGACAAGCAGGTCACGCTGATTGCGCTGCAAACCCTGGCGTCGCAACATGGTGGCGTGTGGGTCAGTCTGGGCATGTTGCCCAGCAACAGCAAGACTGCTACGCGCAGCGATGTGAACAACCTGGGTGGTTCGGTGGGCTTGCTGGTGCAGTCGCCATCTGACGCGTCTGTGGCCGAAATTCCCCAGGGCGACCTGGACACCGCCAAGCTGTACGGCAAGCGGGTGGCCGATATCACGGCGCGCCTCAAGGGCTGACGCTCCCCGGTTTGATCTGCCCTGACCCTATATATGTGGCGGGGCCATTACAGAAAAGGCAAACACCATGGCAGCCATGCAAACCATCACGGCGCACGACAAAGACCTGGGTGGCGGGTTCAAGGTGCGCAGGCTGTTGCCTGCCATGGGGCGCCCATCCATCGGGCCGTTTCTGTTCTTTGATCACTTTGGCCCGGTCACCGTCACGCCTGAGTCAGAGCACGATGTGCGCCCGCACCCGCACATTGGCCTGGCCACGGTGACCTACCTGTTCTCGGGCGCCATCATGCACCGCGGCAGTCTGGGCTCGGTGCAGCAAATCGAGCCAGGCGCCATCAACTGGATGACGGCTGGAAAAGGCATCGTGCACTCTGAGCGTCGCCCGCAAGCGCTGGCGCAGACGAGCTATGTGAACCACGGCATTCAGCTGTGGGCGGCGTTGCCGGTAGAGACAGAGGAGGCGGAGCCCAGCTTTGTGCACACCCCCGCCGACGCCATACCGCAGCTGCAAGTGGGGGACGCCACGGTGCGTGTGCTCATCGGCCAGGCGTGGGGGCAGCAGTCGCCGGTTGTCAGCCTGGCGCCGGCTCTGTACCTGGATATCCAGCTGCCTGCCGGTGGGGCGCTTGCGTTGCCTGCGGCCTTGGCACAAGAGGCGGGCTTGTACACCGTGGATGCTGCTGTCACCCTGGACGGCGTCACGCTAGCCGCCCAGACTTTGACGGTGCTGCCCACAGACCATGCCATTCTGCTGCGTGCGGGAGACAGCGCCGTGCGCTGCATGCTGGTAGGCGGCGACGCTTTGCTACAGCGCCGGCACATCTGGTGGAACTTTGTCTCCACCCGCAAAGAGCGCATCGTGCAGGCAGCCGACGACTGGGAGGCCCACCGCATGGGCCATGTGCCAGGCGAAACGGAATCCATACCGCTGCCCGAGCGCCGTTTCAAGCCCTGACAGAGTTTGAGTTAAAAGTGGCTCTAGCGCTTATTTGACAAGCGCAAGCAGCTCACTTTTTGATAGTAAATTCAACTGGATGCACTGGCGTCATCATCGCCAGCCTTGGCCGATGGCTGTGCGGAAAGATCGGGCGCCAGCACGGTGCGCTCATCAAACACGAAGCAGCCGCCGTGGTAGTGCGCTCCGTCGGTGTGTTCAAAGTATTTGAGGATGCCGCCTTCCAGCTGGTAGACATGCTCCAGCCCTTCTTCCCGCATCAGGATGGCCGCCTTTTCGCAGCGAATGCCCCCGGTGCAGAAGCTCACCACGGTTTTGTCCTGCAGCTCTGCCTTGTGCGCGCGAAAGGCGTCAGGAAACTCCGTGAACTTGGCAATGCGCCAGTCAATCGCATCGGCGAACGTCCCGGCGTCCACCTCGAATGCGTTACGCGTATCCAGGGTCACCACCTCGCGACCAGCGTCGTCATGGCCTTGCTCCAGCCAGCGGTGCAGCGTGGCCGGGTCCACCGACGGGGCACGCCCCTGCGCCGGGCGGATGGTGGGGTGATCCATGCGGATGATCTCGCGCTTGACCTTGACCAGCATCTTGCGAAATGGCACCGTGTCGGACCAACTCTCCTTCGGCTCCAGGTCGGCAAAGCGCTCGTCCACCCGCATGCCGTCCACAAAGCCCCGCACTGCTTCGGCGGTGCCCGCCAAAAAGAAGTTGATGCCTTCTTCGGCCAGCAAGATCGTGCCCTTCAGGCCTGCAGCCACCGCTTGCGCGTGGAGCCGTTCACGCAACTCGGCTGCGTCAGGCAGGGGCACGAATTTGTAGCAGGAGATATTGAGTACGGATGTCACGGCGGGATAGGGTAAGCAAGCTGCGAAGCGGGCCTGCCGAAACCGGGGGACGGTTGTCGAAAGCGCTGGCAGCCCAAAGAGCAGGGCGCGGGGCACGAAGCCCGGCCCGGCAGGTAAGCACAGCGAGAATTATGCCGTGGGGGTCAGCAGCGCTGTCTCGATCTTGTTCGCCAGCTGCGAAATGGCCAGCGCCGCAGGGCAGCCGGGTGTGTTCACCAGCAAGAGCTGGCGGCGCATCACCGCATCACGCACCGATGGGTCGGCAGGAATATCGCCCATGTGGATCAAGCGCACGGGGCGGCCCGATTGGGTGCTGACGAAGCGGTCGAGCACCTGCTGCAGCTGGCTGGTAATGGCCCGCCCGTCGCCCGGACGCGCTGCCTGGTTGATGACCATGCGCACATGCTGGCGCTGTTGCTGCATGGCCAGCACCTTGATGGCGGCGTAGGCGTCCGTCAGCGAGGTGGGCTCGGGCGTTGCCACGATCAGCACTTCGGAAGCCAGCGACACGGAAAAGAGCACCACGTCGGAAATGCCAGCGCCCGTATCCAGCAGCACCACGTCGTATTGGGGCGTCAGCGCCTGGATCACGCTCAAGAACTGGTTGCGCACTTCAGGCGTGAGGCGCGAGTACTCGACCATGCCCGAGCCTGCCAGCAACACGGAAAACCCGCCGGGGGCTTTGATGATGGCGTCTTCCAGTCGTGCCTTGCCCGTGAACACGTCGTGCAGCGTGATCTTGGGGTGCAGGTTGAGCACCACGTCCAGGTTCGCCAGCCCAAGGTCGGCGTCGAGTACCAGCACGCGCTGGCCTCTGCGGGTCAACGCCGCCGCCAGGTTGGCTGAAACAAAGGTTTTTCCGACGCCACCTTTGCCACTGGTGATGGCAATGATGCGCGCTCCCGCAACAGGGCCGGCCTGTACCGGCGCTGCGTTGGGCGTCATGGGTTGGGGGGACAGCGCGTCGCTCATCATCTAACTTTCAGTAGGCGCTGCCTGTTGCATCCAGCGGGGGCGGCAGGTCGCCCCAGCCCGAAGGAGAATACAGCGGGCCAAACAACAAGCTCTTTTCTTCAGCACTGACGGTGCTGTCGGGCTGCTCCTCGATGCTCACGCAGTTGCGTCCTAGCGATTTTGCCTGATAGAGCTGATTGTCAGCCCGATCAATCCACAGCAGAGTGGTAGAGCGGATCCATTGCAGCGCAAATGCGCCGCCAATGCTCACGGTGACATTCAGCTCGACCGAGGGAGAAATCCGAATCGGCGTGTTGGCCACGGCACGGCGGATACGCTCGGCAACCACATGCCCAAATGCCGACGGGCAGGCGGGAAGCACCACGGCAAACTCTTCACCGCCGTAGCGGGCCAAGGTGTCCATGGGCCGCACACAGGCGCTCAGGGTGCGCGCTACCGATTGCAGCACCATGTCACCTGCCGAGTGTCCGTGCACATCGTTCACCTTCTTGAAGTGGTCGATGTCCAGCATCAGCAGCAGGGCCGCTTCGCCAGAGCGTGTCACCCGGTCAATTTCTCGTTCCAACACCGCGCGAAAATGCCTGCGGTTGGCCAAGCCTGTCAGAGGGTCTTTCAGGGAAAGCTCGCACAGCCCGTCAATCAGTCCTTGCAGGTACTGCCGTGGGTGGGCGTAGTCAGAGGCGGTAGCTGGCCCGCTGCCGTCGACCTGGGATACCAGGGCGTGGGCAGTGTCCAGGCGCAGATCGCGCAGGTCTACAAGGTGAGGGGCCGCCGAATCAGACACAAATAGTTGCTTCTAAAGTTGGTTCAAGTGTAGCAGCGGGCAAGCCTTGCATAACGCAATCAGGGCGTGGGTAACGGGGTTAGCGGCCACTCGGCAGCTGCTGCAAGGCTACAAGTGCTTCGGCGTCCGTACGGTAGGTGATCAGACCTGCCGCAGCGGGCAGAACCCCCGCTTTGCGCAGCGCTGTTTCCACCGGCAGTTTGAGCCCGCTCACATGCAGACAGCCGCCGCGGGCCAGCATCAGCGCGTGCAGTTGGGCAAATACCTCCAGGCCCGTCACGTCGATGCGATTGATGGGCTGAGCCAGGAGGCACAGGTGCCTGACGTCGGGGTGCGCTCCCAGGTCTTGCGCCACCCTTTGTTCCAGCGCGCTGGCCGAGGCAAAGTCGAGTTCGGCATCCATGCGCAAGGCCAGCACTTCCGGCGCCAGTGGCTCCAGGCTCCAAAGGTGCCGATCACGCAGGCTTCCGTCCGGGTGCTGGCCTACTTCAATGATGCGCGGGTGCAGGCGCTGGTACAGAAAATGGCACAGGTTCATCAGCAAGCCCGCCAGCACCCCCCAGTACATGCGTGGCGCAGTGGCCAGGGTGAGGCCGAACGTGACGATGGCAATCAAGGATTCGACACGCGACACACCCCAGAGCCGGGTAATGGAGGAGGGCTTGATGAGGCTGAACACCGCGGTGACCACAATCGCTGCCAGCGCCGAGGTGGGCACGTAGTACAGCGCAGGTGTCAGCCATAGCAGCACCACCAGCACTACGCCAATCGAAAACACCGTGGCCCAACCCGTTTGTGCGCCCGCATACAAGTTGATGGCAGAGCGCGAAAAGGATGCGCTGGTGGCAAAGCTGCCGCACAGACCGCTGCTGACTTTGGACAGACCCTGGCCGATCAGGTCCTGGTTTTCGTTCCAGCGCTCGCTGGAACGCTGGCTTTCCACTTTGGCGCTGGAAGCAGTTTCCAGAAAGCTCACCAGTGTCACAACCAGCACCGGCATCAGCAGTGAGCCAAGGTCAGACCAGGGTAGCCAGCCAGGCCAATGCAGCGTGGGCAGGCCTTGGGGCAGATGCCCCACCACGGCGCCGCCCGCATCGGCATACCCGGTGGCCCAGCTGATGGCGCCCGTAGCGCCCACCACGGCGATGGCGGCGGGAAACGTCGGCTTCAGCTTTTTGGCCAGAAGCAGCGCCCCCACGCTACCGACACCAAAGGCCAGCGCAGCCAGGTCAAAAAGCCCTAAGGACGGGGTGGCCAGCAACGCCCCCCAGTTCGACCGAAGCCCCGTGAGGGCCCCTAGCTGAGAAGCCAGAATCAACAATGCTGCTGCTTGGGTAAAGCCGTTGAGCACCGGCGACGTGACGATGTTTACCACCCAGCCAAAGCGGGCCAGCCCCATCACGCACTGCAAGGCACCTGACAGCAGCGCAATCCACACCGCCATCTGAACCCACTGAGCGCTGCCTGGCTCGGCAAGGCCCGTGAGCGAAGCCCCGATGAGCAGACTGGTCAGCGCCGTGGGGCCCACGCCAAGGCGGGTGGAGGAGCTGAACAGCACAGCCACCAAGGCTGGCAGCAGCGATGCGTAAATGCCGGTGATCAGCGGCATACCCGCCAGCGCAGCATAGGCCACGCCCTGGGGCACCAGCATCAAGCCCACCGTCATGCCTGCCAGGAACTCACCACGCAGCAAAGAGGCAGATGGCCGAGGCCAGGACAAGAACGGGAGCCAGGATCGGAGGACGGTACGCAGCATGGGGAGGGATTGTCGTTGTAGTGGCCTCGTCGGTGTGCGTGAGGGACTCTCTTTTGCCGGTGGCGGCACACATCGATCCGCTGACCGGGCGTGTTCTTGGGCTGACGGGTGGCTTCAGCCGCGTCCTACACGGTTTTGGCAGGCATCCCACACGGCCGGGGGCTACGCCTGCCTACAGTCTTTCCATCTTTGTCATCACGAGGAACTTGTCATGAACATCAACGGATTGAACCCACAGGAAGTATCCACCTCTCGCCCCCAATGCAGCAAGGGTGCTCGCATTGCCACCATTCTGGCCGTGAGCGCGCTGGCCTTGGGCTTGACCGCCTGTGGCCGCAACGAGGAGCCCACCGTGGGGCAGCGCCTGGATTCTGCTGTCGAAAAAACAGAACAAGCAGCTGCAGACGCGAGGGCGAAAACCGAGGCTGTCATGGAAAAGGCTGATGCCCGCATGGATCAAAGCGCTGAGCGTGCCGAAGCTATGGCGAAGGACCTGGGTGAATCTGCCAAGCAGGCCGCCAACACCGCGATGGACAAGGTGGACGACGCGACCATCACCGCCCAGGTGTCTGCCGGGCTGGCCAAAGACCCGGATCTG
>NZ_CAXIAK010000073.1:0-17874 GCF_964021665.1 uncultured Acidovorax sp. | reverse complement strand
GGAGCAGGAGCAGGAGCAGGAGCAGGAGCAGGAGCAGGAGCAGGAGCAGGAGCAGTCTCCTCCACGTCCGCTACCTCCACCGCAGTGGTCGCGACAGCGCCAGCGCCAGCGACCGCACCCAGAGTGGTGTCCTGCGCGGGCGCAGCGGGCTCCGCGGGGGTATCCAGCAGCAGATCCACCTCGTCTGAAGGGCTGTCGGGCGAAGGCTCCAGCGGGGCCGGGCGGGTGTCGGCCTCGGGATCGGCGGGGCCGTCCATATCAAAATCGAAATCCAGCTCCTCTACCGGTGCTGGGGCAGGAGTTGCTGCCACTGGAGCGGCTGCCGCAGCCGCTGCCGTGGCGAACGCATGGCCGCACTGCCCGCAGAACTTGGCACCCAGCTTGCACGGCGCAGCACATTCGGGGCAGTGTTGCACCAGCGGGGCACCGCAGTCTTTGCAGCACTTGGCACCCTCGCGGTTTTCGATGGCGCAGGCGGGGCAGTTCAAACTCATGGGCTTACCTTGTTGAATAGAGGAGCGGCTGGTGCGCTGGGGTGCGACGGTGCCGAGGGAGCGCTTTGGCGGTCGAGTTTATCGGCCAAATATGAAGCGCAAGCCACAAAAGCAGGCATCTGGCGCCAGCGTTGCTCCTCCGCTCTGCAAAACCGCACAAAAGTGCCGTTTTTGTTTTGACGCAAACAACCGCATCCTGGCGCCCTGGCGGTTATGCAACGAATGCATAAGGGGCATACACACTGGCCTTAGACACCGCTCGACCACAGGCATAAGCTTCGCGGCTTGAATCGATCCCACAAGGAAATTCCCATGTCGAATCCCTCTGGCACACCCGCCGCCTCTGCGCATCCGCTGCCTTCGTACCTGCAGGCTGACCACCTCGGCCCCTGGGGCAACTACCTGCAGCAGGTAGACCGCGTCACCCCTTACCTCGGCAGCCTCGCGCGCTGGGTCGAAACACTCAAGCGCCCCAAGCGCATCCTGGTCGTGGACGTGCCAATCGAATTGGACAACGGCACCATCGCCCACTACGAAGGCTACCGCGTGCAGCACAACCTGAGCCGCGGCCCCGGCAAGGGCGGTGTGCGCTTCCACCAGGACGTGACGCTGTCTGAAGTCATGGCCCTGTCGGCCTGGATGTCGGTGAAGAACGCGGCGGTGAACGTGCCCTACGGCGGCGCCAAGGGCGGCATCCGCGTGGACCCCAAGAAGCTGTCCAAGGGTGAGCTGGAGCGCCTGACGCGCCGCTACACCAGCGAGATCGGCCTGCTCATCGGCCCCACCAAGGACATCCCGGCACCTGACGTCAACACCAATGGCCAGATCATGGCCTGGATGATGGACACCTACTCCATGAACGTGGGCGCCACCGCCACCGGCGTGGTCACCGGCAAGCCGGTGGACATCGGTGGCTCGCTGGGCCGCGTGGAAGCCACAGGCCGTGGCGTGTTCACCGTGGGTGTGGAAGCTGCCAAGCTGACCGGCCTGGCGCTGGACGGTGCCCGTGTGGCCGTGCAAGGCTTTGGCAACGTGGGCGGCATTGCGGCCAAGCTGTTTGCCGAAGCGGGCGCCAAGGTGGTGGCTGTGCAAGACCACACCGGCACCATCTTCAACAGCAAGGGCCTGGATGTGCCCGCGCTGCTGGCGCATGTGAAAACCCGTGGCGGCGTGGGCGGCTTTGCTGGCGCCGAAGTGATGAAAGCCGAAGAGTTCTGGGGTGTGGATTGCGAAATCCTGATCCCCGCCGCGCTGGAAGGCCAGATCACCAAAGACAACGCCGGCAAGATCAAGGCCAAGCTGGTGATCGAAGGCGCCAACGGCCCCACGACCACCGAGGCCGACGACATCCTGAACGACAAGGGCGTGCTGGTGCTGCCCGACGTGATCGCCAACGCGGGCGGCGTGACGGTGAGCTACTTCGAATGGGTGCAGGACTTCTCCAGCTTCTTCTGGAGCGAGGACGAGATCAACGCCCGCCTGGTGCGCATCATGCAAGAGGCCTTCGCGGGCATCTGGCAAGTGGCGCAAGAGCACAAGGTGAGCCTGCGCACCGCCACCTTCATCGTGGCCTGCCAGCGCATCCTGCACGCCCGCGAAATGCGCGGCCTGTATCCATGAGTCCTGCCCTGGTCTGATTGTTCGCATGGCTGGCACATCGCCAGCGCCACGAACCCAGGTGCGCCACAAGCGCCCGGCAAAGCCGCCCCCACCACGGGGCGGCTTTTTTATGTCCATGGCATGGGCGCACCAAGGTGGATTGTTACGGTTTTGGATTCAGCCGAATCACTAGGCGGGAAGCCGCAGACAGTGCTGTAGCACGGCAAGGCGAACCAACGACGTGATACGGGTGAAGGCAAATCCGCATCACACCCCGCCCACCGGGGGCACGGCCTGCACAGGCACCACGCGCATGGCCAGGCAAAAGGGTTGCTCACAGGGCGCACGGCCTGCGTAGGGGCAACCGGGCGTATCGCAATGGCCGCGCGCACGGCGGCGCTGGTCAGCCTCTTCCTCCTCGCGTCCGTAGCCGCTGGCCTGCAGCGCCAGCATCTGCAGCCACGGGTCGTTGCGGGCCTGGAGCTGGTCGCGCCCGTACACCACGCTCGCGGCGGCGCCCTGCCAGGGGGCCAATTCGAGCGACAACATGGCACTGGTGGCGGCCGCTCGCTCACCCGCCCCCACACCTGGCTGCAGCACCAGCGCAAAAAGCCCGCTGGTGAGCGCCTGGCTGCGCCCCGCCAAAGCCGCCTGCAGCGTGCCCGATGGCGTGGGGCTGGAGGGTGACGAAGCGGCGGGCAAACTCTGCAGCCACGCAGCAGGCACCCGCAGCGTGGCGGTGAATGCGCGTGGCCCTTGTTCGGTGTGCAACAGGCCCTGGCCTACCAGCCAGGTTTGCAACGGGGGCAGGTCGGGGTCTGCAGGCAGGCCGCCAGCGCCCCCCAGGCCCGCACCCCAGGGCTGCACCGCCACCACGCGCTGGGGTGCTGCGGGGGTCAGTTGCTGCACTAGCGCATCCAGCAAACCCCGCATGGCGGGCGACACCCCGCTGGCAGCCCACGCGGCACCCGTCACGCCCCCGGCACCCGCAGCAGCCAGGGTAGGGATGGCCGCTGGTGGCACCGCCACGCCACGCCCTGGCGGGGCCGCCCCAGTGGGCGGCGCAGCGGCGGGGGTCTGGCCCTGCGCCTGCAGCGCTTGGCTGGCGCGGGGTGAGAGGCTGACACGATCCGCCAGCGCCGGGTCACTGGCGCCCTCGGGCAAAGGCGGGGGTGCCAAAGGGGCGGCGGGATTTGGCGCGGGTAAAGGTGGAACACCGCCCGCGGGGCCACCAGCGCCGGGCACCACTACGCCGGACGCCCCCTTGTCAGCGCCCAGCAGCATGTTTTGCCGCTGCAAGGCGGCTTCGGCCAGCGCCTGCGCCACGGCGGGCACAGGGCTGCGGGGGGGATCCATCTGGATGGACATGGTGGAGCGATGAACAGTGGCATGACCCACCAGCCACCGGCGCCTTTGCAATGTGCAACCGCGCCTGGAGGTGGGAACTGAACGCATTCTGGCCCTGATCCGCCCCGGTGAACAGGGGGCCGGGGCAGTTCAGGCTGCGGGCAACCGTCCCGCCGATTCGCTATCAAATAAATAGCTGGTTGCGCTTATGGGTTGTGCGCTGGAGGCACTTTTTTCCTAAAACCTTCCAGCACTGACCCCAAGCACCTTAGACAGCGAGTGCAGGCTCTGCGGCCGCCGCAGGCGGTTGCGATTCGATGACCCGCGCCAGCAGTGCGCCGCTGTAGCGCGCAGGCAGCGGAATCCACACACGCACGGGGCTGCCCTGGGCCACTTGCACGGGCTGGCCTTCCACGTTGCGCATCGGGTCCAGCCGCCCTTGGGTGTTGCCCCGGGGGTGCCCCCCCTCGATCAGGTCGCCCACGGCGAAGTGGTTCTTGGTTTCCACCAGCACCCAGTCGCCCGACAGGCCCGCATCGGCCAGGCCCTCGGTGCCCAGCACCTCGCCCACGTACTGGCTGCGCTGCGTGACGGAGTGGCCGCTGATGTAGTTCTGGTAGTCGTTGCTGGGGCGACGCTCCAGCAGGCCGCCGGTGTAGCCGCGGTTCGACAGGCCTTCCAGCTCGATCAGCAGCTCGGGGTTAAAGGGGCGCCCGGCAACGGCGTCGTCAATCGCGCGGCGGTAGACCTGGGCGGTGCGGGCCACGTAGTACAGGCTCTTGGTGCGGCCTTCGATCTTGAGCGAATCCACGCCGATCTGCGTGAGGCGGGCCACATGCTCCACCGCGCGCAGGTCCTTGCTGTTCATGATGTAGGTGCCGTGCTCGTCTTCCATGATGGGCATGAGCTGGCCGGGGCGGCCCGCTTCTTCGATCAGGTAGACCTTGTCGGCCTTGGGGTGGCGCTGGCCGCTGCCGGTGGTGGATGCAAAGGCCTGCTCGGCCTTTTGCTGCGCGGCCTCGAAGTTGAAATCGCCTTCCATCTTCTGCGCAATGGCTTCGCCCGTGGTGGGGTCGATGTCGGCGTCGTGCGTGGCGTAGTTCCAGCGGCAGGCGTTGGTGCAGGTGCCCTGGTTGGGGTCGCGGTGGTTGAAGTAGCCGCTGAGCAAACACCGGCCCGAGTACGCAATGCACAGCGCGCCGTGCACGAACACTTCCAGCTCCATGTCGGGGCATTCCTGGCGGATTTTTTCGATTTCATGAAGGCTCAGTTCGCGCGAGAGGATGATGCGCTCCACACCCATCTTTTGCCAGAACTTCACCGCCGCCCAGTTGGTGGTGTTGGCCTGCACCGAGAGGTGCACCACTTGCTCGGGCCACTTTTCCTTGACCATCATGATCAGGCCCGCGTCGGCCATGATCAATGCGTCAGGCTTGCAGTCGATCACGGGCTCGATGTCGCGCAGGTAGGTGCGGATCTTGTCGTTGTGCGCAATCAGGTTGCTGGTCACAAAGAACTTCTTGCCGCGTGCGTGGGCCTCGTCGATGCCTTGCTTGATCTGCTCCAGGCGGAACTCGTTGTTGCGCGCGCGAAGCGAGTAGCGCGGCTGGCCGGCGTACACCGCGTCGGCGCCAAAGTCGTAGGCGGCGCGCATCTTGTCGAGCGAGCCAGCGGGCAGGAGGAGTTCGGGGGCTTTGAGCGTGGTCATGGGGTGGCCCAATCTAAAAATCGTCAGGGGTCGGGTTCAACGGGGCATCAGGGGCAGGCCGCCGAGCATGCCCACGGCCTGTGCAGGAAGTTCTTCGGCATCAAACGCCTTGTCGCCATCCGCGTCGGCCATGCCGTTGGGCACCAGGCCCTTGAAGTCAAACTGGCGCGTATCCATGAAGTGCGAGGGCACCAGGTTGCGCAGCGCCACGGCCATGTTCTCGATGCGGCCAGGGTAAAGCTGTTGCCAGTCGCGCAGCATCTGGCCGATCTGCTTGCGCTGCAGGTTCTCCTGGCTGCCGCACAGGGTGCAGGGGATGATGGGGAAGTTGCGAATCTCGGCCCAGCGCGTGAGGTCGCTTTCGGCCACGTAGGCCAGGGGGCGGATGATGAGGTGGTCGCCCCGGTCGCTCTGCACCTTGGGCGGCATGCCTTTGAGCTTGCCGCCGAAGAACATGTTCAGAAAGAAAGTCTGCAGCATGTCATCACGGTGGTGGCCCAGCGCGATCTTGGTGGCACCCAGCTCATCGGCCACGCGGTACAGAATGCCCCGGCGCAGGCGGCTGCACAGGCTGCACATGGTCTTGCCTTCGGGGATGTGCTCTTTGACGACGCTGTAGGTGTCCTGCGTTTCGATGTGAAAGGGCACGCCCACCTTCGTCAGGTATTCGGGCAGCACATGGGCCGGAAAGCCCGGCTGCTTCTGGTCGAGGTTGACGGCGATCAGCTCGAACTTGTTGCCGTTGCGCTGCTGCAGCATGCGCAGCACATCGAGCAGGCCGTAGCTGTCTTTGCCGCCGGACACACACACCATCACCTTGTCGCCGTCTTCGATGAGGCCGAAGTCGCCAATGGCCTGGGCCACCTGGCGCACCAGGCGCTTTTCGAGCTTGGTGGCTTCGCGTTCCAGCGCAGCATCGGCAGCGGGCGTGGCCGCGTCTGCTTCAACAGGCAAGGCGGCGGCAGTGGGGGTTTCAGCAGTGGAGAGCATGGATCAAGGCGGTGGGGGCCAGCGAAGCACAAACAACAAGGTGCCGCACATGCGGCACCCCGGACTGCCGCCACCCGTGAAGGCGCCTGCAGCAGCCCCCAGCGGCAAGGCCCTTTGGCCGGGGGATGATAGCTATTATTTTGATAGCTAGCAGCGCTTGCAGATCAAGCGCTGAGGCCGTATTTTCTTACAAACCCGGTTTTTCTCAAACTTCGGCCGGGTAAAACATCTTGCGCGCAGGCACTTTCTCGACCGCCTTGGCAATGGCGCCAATGTGGTCGGGTGTGGTGCCACAGCAGCCGCCCACGATGTTGACCAGTCCTTCGGCGGCAAATTCATGCACCAAGCGGCTCGTCACCTCGGGCGTCTCGTCAAAGCCGGTGTCGCTCATGGGGTTGGGCAAGCCGGCGTTGGGGTAGCAGCTGATGAAGGTGTCCTCGGCCACGCGGTTGAGCTCCTGGATGTAGGGGCGCATCAGCGTGGCACCCAAAGCGCAGTTCAGGCCAATGGCCAGCGGGCGCGCGTGGCGCACGCTGTGCCAGAAGGCGGTGACGGTCTGGCCGGAGAGGATGCGGCCGGAGGCGTCCGTCACCGTGCCGCTGATGATGAGGGGCAAGCGCTCGCCGCTCTTTTCAAAGAATTCGTCAATGGCAAACAGCGCGGCCTTGGCATTCAAGGTGTCAAAGATGGTTTCGACCAGCAGCACGTCGGCGCCGCCTTCGACCAGCGCTTCGGTCTGCTCGTAGTAGGCAGCGCGCAGGGTTTCAAAGTCGATGTTGCGGGCGCCGGGGTCGTTCACATCGGGGCTGATGCTGGCCGTCTTGGGCGTGGGGCCGAGGGCTCCGGCGACGAATCGGGGCTTGTCGGGCGTCGAATACTTGTCGCAAGCTGCGCGCGCCAATTGGGCGGAGCGCAGGTTCATCTCGCGCGCCAGGTGGGCCATGTGGTAGTCCTCCTGCGCCACGGTGGTGGCGCCGAAGGTGTTGGTCTCGATCAGGTCGGCACCAGCGGCCAGGTAGCGCTCGTGGATGTCGCGGATCACATCGGGGCGCGTCAGGCTCAGCAACTCGTTGTTGCCCTTCACATCGCGGGGAAAGTCCTTGAACCGGTCACCTGCACCGTCTGGCCCGGTGTAGCCCTCGCCCCGGTACTGTGCCTCACCCAGCTTGAAGCGCTGGATCATGGTGCCCATGGCACCGTCAAGGATGACGATGCGTTGGGCGAGGATGTTGGGAAGCTGCTGGGCGCGGGTGTAGGTGATCTGCTGCATGGCGCAATTGTAAGAAGCGGCGGTTCAGGGCGCCGCTGGGGCCTCTTCGGCAACGGCACGCAAGGCCAGCAGCGAATCGATCAGCAGCGTCAGCGCCGGATGGCGGTGCGCGTTGCGCCGCGCGATGAGTTCGTACGGCTCGCTGCGCGACTTGAGCCGCAGCGGCAGGCGGGCGACCATGCCGTGCTGGCAGACGTAGTCGGCCACGTCGTCCGACACCAGGGCCACCAGATTGGGGTTGTGGCTCAGCAGCGAAAGCGTGGCCAGCGCGGATGTGGTCTCGATCAGATGCGTCGGAAATGACAGGTTCTCTTCGAAGAATTCGCGCTCCAGCGTGCGGCGCATTGGCATGTGCGCGCGGTACACCACCCAGCGGCTGGCAGACAGATCCTCCAGCGTGATCGATGCCAGGCCCGCCGCCGGATGCGCCTGGTGCGCGATGACGGCGAGAGACTCATTCTTGACCACGACAGTGTCGTACAGGTGGGGTTTGGGACTGACCGACGAGCGGCAGATGGCCGCGTCCAGCCGCCCCTGGTCGATGAGCGCGAGCAGACTTTCGCTGGTGTCCTCGACGATCTCCACCGAGATGTCCGGCTGCTGGTCCATCAGCTGCGTGAGCGCCCGCGTCAGGAGCGGCACTGCGCCCATGATGGTGCCTACGGCAATGCGGCCACCTGCGCCACTGGCGATGGCGCTCAGCTCCTGCTGCAAGTGGCTGATGTCGGACTGGATCAGCCGCGCGAAGCGCACCGCGCAGGTTCCCGCTTCCGTAGGCACAAGCCCGCGGTTGGTGCGCATGAAGAGCGGCGCGTTGAGCGTGGACTCCAGCTCCTTCAACGCCTTGCTAGCCCCGGGTTGCGTCAGCCCCACGCGGTCCGCCGCCGCCAGCAGCGAGCCCTGCTCCGCCACCGCGATCAGCAACCGCAGCTGCCTGGCATGCAGACGCGACATCACAGAGTTGAGGTTGTAAGGGCTCTGCATTGACTTGGAGTTATAGCTATATCGATAACGGTTAGTTTATTCGACGTCGCCTCACTCATAGACTTCCGCGATTGACGGATGAATATGAAAATTCTTGATATCAGGAGATAAACGATGGCGATGATCAACTACGTGACGGAAATCCGCTTCGGCGCGGGCAGTGCCGCTGAGCTGGCACAGGTGTGCCAGGCACTCGGCTTCAAAAAACCGCTCTTCATCACCGACAAGGGCGTGGTTGCGGCGGGGTTGATCGAGCGCATCCTTGCCGTGAACGACCTGCCGCACTTTCACGTGTTTGACGGCACGCCCTCCAACCCCACCGAGGCGGCGGCGCGCGAAGGGGTGGCAAGCTTCCATGAAGCAGGCTGCGACGGCATCATCGCCGTGGGTGGCGGCTCGTCCATCGACCTCGCCAAGGCCGTGGCCGTGTCGGCCCGCCATCCGGGGCCGCTGCGCCAGTTCGCGCTGATCGAGGGCGGGCTTGCCCGCATCACGGCGGCCACGGTGCCGGTGGTGGCCATTCCCACTACGGCGGGCACGGGCAGCGAGGTCGGGCGCGGCGCGATCATCATCCTGGACGATGGCCGCAAGGTGGGCATCATCTCGCCCTACGTCATCCCCAAGGTGGCGCTGTGCGACCCGACGCTGACCGTGGGCCTGCCGCCGGGCCTGACGGCCGCCACCGGCATGGACGCCGTGGCGCACTGCATCGAGACCTTCCTCGCGCCCAGCTTCAACCCGCCCGCCGAAGGCATCGCCCTGGACGGCCTGCGCCGCGCCTGGAAGAACATCGAAACCGCCTTCCACGAGCCAAGCGACATCGCGGCCCGCACCAACATGATGAGCGCGTCGCTGCAGGGTGCGCTGGCCTTTCAGAAAGGCCTGGGCTGTGTGCACAGCCTCAGCCATTCGCTGGGCGGTATCGACCCGCGCCTGCACCACGGCACCCTCAATGCGGTGCTGCTGCCGGCGGTGGTGCGCTTCAACCGCGCGGCGGAGACGGTGGTGCGCGACGAGAAGATCGACCGCCTGGCGCAGGCCATGGGCCTGCCGGCGCACGTGTCGGTGGAGGACGCGATCCAGGACATGTCGCGCAGGCTCCGGCTCCCGGCCGGCCTGGGCGCGACGGGCGTGACGGCCGACCTGACGCAACGCATCGTCACCGGCGCGCTGGCCGACCACAGCCACAAGACCAACCCGCGCGAAGCGAGCGCGGACGACTACGCCCGCCTGATCGAAGCAGCGATGTGAGCGCTTCTGCCCGCCCAGGGTGCGGGCGGCGATACCGCCACCGGCGCTCCCGGTGGTTGTCCCGTTTTCTTTTTCACAACGAGTCCGCCATGACCATGACCACGACCCTCACGGGCAAGATGCTGATCGGCGCCGCTGCGGTCGCCGGCACCGCCGGAGGCCAGCGGGCCTTCAACCCCGCCACGAATGCCGAGATCGCCGAGCCACTGTTCGGCTTCGGCACGGCCGCCGACGTGGACCGCGCCGCAAGCCTGGCGGCATCGGCCTTCGACGAATACCGCGCGCTGCCGCTCGCGCGCCGCGCCGCCTTCCTGGAAGCCATCGCCGACAACATCATGGCGCTGGGCGATGCGCTGCTGGAGCGCGCCCATGCCGAAACCGGCCTGCCGCTGGCGCGCCTGACGGGTGAGCGCGGCCGCACCGTCGGCCAACTGCGTCTGTTCGCCAGCGTGGTGCGCGACGGCCATTTCCTGCACGCCACCATCGACCCCGCCCAGCCGCAGCGCCAGCCAATGCCGCGCGCGGACCTGCGGCTTGCCAAGGTGCCGCTCGGCCCCGTGGCGGTGTTCGGCGCCAGCAACTTCCCGCTCGCGTTCTCGGTGGCCGGGGGCGATACGGCCTCGGCCCTCGCCGCCGGCGCGCCCGTGGTGGTGAAGGCGCACGGCGCCCACCTGGGCACGTCCGAGCTGGTGGGCCGTGCCATCCAGAACGCGGTGCGCGAGCAGGGCCTGCCCGAAGGCGTGTTCTCGCTGCTGATCGGCGCCGGCCGCAGCATCGGCGAGGCGCTGGTGGCCCATCCCGCCATCAAGGCCGTGGGCTTTACCGGCTCGCGCCAAGGCGGCCTGGCCCTGGTGGCCATCGCCAACCGCCGGCCCGAGCCGATTCCCGTCTATGCCGAGATGAGCGCCATCAACCCAGTCTTTCTGCTGCCCGCCGCCCTGGCGCAGCGCGCTGACGCCATCGGACAGGCTTTTGCCGACTCGCTCACCATGGGCGCCGGCCAGTTCTGCACCAACCCCGGCCTGGTGCTGGGCATCGACGGACCGGATCTGGACCGATTCGTGCAATCCGCGGCTGAGGCCCTGGAACGCAAGAGCGCGCAGACCATGCTGACCGCTGGCATCCATGGCGCCTACCGCAGTGGCGTGGAGACGATGGCCGCCACGCCAGGCGTGCAGCGGGTGGCCGAGGGCCAGACTGCGAGCACCTTACACAACGCCGCGCAGGCCGCGCTGTTCATCACCGACGCCCGTACCTTGATGGAGCAGCCTGCGCTGTCGTCCGAGGTTTTCGGCCCCGCATCGCTGGTGGTGCGAGCGAAGGACGCGGATGAGCTGATCGCCGTGGCCGAGCAGCTGGAAGGCCAGCTCACTGCCACCCTGCATCTTGAAGACGCGGACCATCCGCTGGCCCGCCGCCTGCTGCCGGTGCTAGAGCGCAGGGCCGGCCGGTTGCTGGTCAACGGCTTCCCGACGGGCGTGGAGGTGTGCCATGCCATGGTGCACGGTGGGCCGTATCCGTCGACTTCCAACGCAATGTTCACCTCGGTGGGCGCCAGTGCCATTGACCGCTTCCTGCGACCCGTGTGCTACCAGGACCTGCCCGACGCCCTGCTGCCCGAGGCGCTGCAGCAGGCCAACCCGCTGGGCCTCTGGCGGCTGGTCGACGGCGCGCCCGTCCGCGCATGACGGCCATGCCACCGGCAGCCGCCCTCGCACCCTCCGACCTGCTGGCCCGACTCAAGGAGATCGTCGGCGGCGGCCATGTGCTGACGGGCGATGCGTCCACGCGCCGCTACCGCAGCGGCTTTCGCTACGGCGGCGGCGACGTGCTGGCCGTGGTGCGCCCCGGCAGCCTGACGCAGCTGTGGCACACGCTGAAGGCCTGCCACGCCGCCGGCACCATCATCCTCTGCCAGGCCGCCAACACAGGCCTCACGGGCGGCTCCACACCGATGGAGGGCGGCTACGACCGCCCGGTAGTGCTCATCAACATGCTGCGGCTCAAGCAGCTGGACCTGCTGCAGCGCGGCGAGCAGGTGCTGGCCCAGCCCGGCGTCACGCTCGAACAGCTCGAACGCAGGCTCAAGCCGCTGGGCCGCGAGCCGCATTCCGTGATCGGGTCGAGTTGCATCGGCGCCTCGGTGACAGGCGGCATCTGCAACAACTCCGGGGGCTCGCTCATCCGGCGCGGTCCTGCCTTCACGCAGTTCTCGCTCTTCGCTTGCATCGACGAGGACGGCCAACTGCGGCTCGTCAACCACCTGGGCATAGCACTCGGTGACAATCCCGAGCAGATCCTCGCCAACCTGGACAGTGGCCGTTTCGCTCGCGACGACCTGCCGGCCGAACCCGGCCGCATGGCCTCTGACCGCGAGTACGCGCAGCATGTGCGCGACATCGATTCCAGCGAGCCAGCACGCTACAACGCCGACCCGCGCCGCCTCTACGAGGCCTCGGGCTCCGCCGGCAAAATCGCCGTCTTCGCGGTGCGCCTGGACACCTTCGCGGCGGATACGGACACCCGCGTGTTCTACATCGGCACCAACCAGCCGCGCGACCTCGCGGACCTGCGCCGCCACATGCTGGCCCGCTTCGCTTCCCTGCCCGTGGCGGCCGAGTACATGCACCGCTCGGCCTACGATCTGAGCCGCACCTACGGCAAGGACCTGTTCGTCTACATCCGCAAACTGGGCACCGCGCGCGTGCCGCTGGCCTTCGCGCTCAAGAGCCGTTTCGACGCGCTCGCCGAGCGCTGCGGGCTGGGGCGGAACCTGGCCGACCGCCTGCTGCAGCGGCTCGCCAACCGGATGCCCGAACACCTGCCTGCGCGCATGAACGCTTTTCGCGACAGCTACGCGCACCACCTGCTCTTGAAGGTAAGCGACGCGGGCATCGAGGAAACGCGTGCCTATCTGCAGACCTTCATGGCCGAACGCCCGGAGGCAGGCTTCTTCGAATGCAATGAGGAGGAGGCCGGCGCGGCCTTCCTGAACCGCTTTGCCGTCGGCAACGCCACCAACCGCTACCGGGCGGTGCATGCCGACACGGTGGAAGACGTGGTGGCGCTGGACATCGCGCTGCCGCGCAATGCGCTGGACTGGTTCGAGATCCTGCCGCCGGAGCTGGCTGCGCAGGTCGAGCAGCCCATGTACTGCGGACATTTCTTCTGCCACGTGATGCACCAGGAATACCTGGTGAAGAAGGGCGTGGACTGCGCGCAGTTCAAGGAGCGCGTGCTGGCGCTTCTGGACGCGCGCGGCGCGAAGTACCCGGCCGAACACAACGTCGGTCACATCTACCGCGCAGGCCCGGTGCTCGAGGGCTTCTACCGCAGCCTGGATCCGACCAACACCTTCAATCCCGGCATCGGCCAGACCTCGACGCGGTATCGCTGGCGGGCGGTGTGCTGCGACGAGCATCGCGAGCCGCCCGGCCGGTGATACCGCGGTCCTTCGGGCCGGGCCCTGGCGGTCCGGCCCTTTTTTTGCGTCCGGCCCGCGCCCGTTCCGACCCGAGCGCTAGCCAAGAAGAAACGGCCTGAAGACCTCTTGCGAGTCTTCAGGCCGTGAGCCCGGGGCGCCGCAGCGCTCCCGTCGACCGGCGCAGGCTCGTGGGCCCGGCGTCAGCCGTCACCCATGGAACCAGCGCGCAGGCCCCGTGACCAGGATGGGGAAGAAGATCATCAGGAACATGACCGCGAACTCGGCCAGCATGAAGGGCAGCACGCCGCGCGTGACATCGTCCATGCGCATCTTGCCCACGCCGGCCACCACGTTCAGCACCACGCCCACGGGCGGCGTGATCAGGCCGATGGAGTTATTGATGATGAACATCACGCCGAAATACACCGGATCGATGCCCGCCGCGTTGACCACCGGCATCAGGATGGGCGTGAGGATCAGGATGGTGGGCGTCATATCCATCGCCGTGCCGACGACCATCACCAGCACCATGATGGCGGCCATCAGCAGAATCTTGTTGCCCATGAAGGGCTCCAGCAGGCCCACCACCTTGGAGGGCAGGTCGGCCACGGTGATGAGCCAGGCGCTCACCATGGCGGCGGCGATCAGGAACATCACGATGGCGCTGGTCTTGGCAGCACCCACGAAGACGCGGTAAAGCTGGCGCAGCGTGAGTTCGCGGTACACGAAGGTCGCCACCACGAAGGCATAGACTGCGGCCACCACGGCGGCTTCCGTCGGCGTGAACACGCCCATGCGCAGGCCGACGAGGATGATGATCGGCAGCAGCAGCGCCCAGCTGGCCTCGCGCGCAGCGGCCAGGACTTCGCGCATGGACTTGCGCGGCGGCGGCTGGATCTTTTCACGCCGCACCAGCCAGGCCCAGGTCACCCACAAAGCACCGCCGATCAGCAGGCCCGGCACGATGGCCGCCATGAACAGCTTGGAGATGGACACGTTGGCCGCTACGCCGAAGATGACGAGCCCGATGCTCGGCGGGATGACCGGGCCGATGACGCCTGTGGCTGCAATCAGGCCGCCAGCCTGGGCCTTGTCGTGCCCGGCTTTCACCATCATGGGGAGCAGCAGTGCCGTGAGCGCCGCCGCGTCAGCCACGGCCGAACCGGACAGCGCGGACAGCAGACAACCGGCCATGATGGTCACGTAGCCCAGGCCGCCGCGCACGTGGCCGACCAGCGACAGCGCCAGGTTGACGATGCGTTTGGACAGCCCGCCCACATTCATGATTTCGCCCGCCAGCATGAAGAACGGCACGGCCAGCAGCGGAAAACTGTCGGCCCCGCCGATCAGGTTCTGGATGAGGATCTGCGCATCGAACAGGTCCAACTGCCACATGAGGGCCACGCCGCTGGCCAACAACGCGAAGGAAATAGGCATGCCGATGGCCATCGCTAGCAGCAGCGACACAAGAAAAACCGCGATGATCATGATCAGGAACGTGTGGAGTGTTGGGAGCCACCAGCGGGGGCGGCGGGAGAGGTGCCGAGCGCGCCTAGCGACCCGTGCGGACCGAGCGCCTGGGCCAGGGCACCGGCTTCTTCGGACTCCTGGATGGCCACCAGCTCGTCCACCGACATCCGGCCTGTCAGCAGCCGGACGCCATCCGTCAGCAAGATGAGGGCAGCACAAACGGCGAAGACCGCCCCGGCGGCATACACGATGGCCATGGAGGCGCCGGTGACGGGCGCTTCGGTGTCCCAGTTGATGCGCACCTGCGCCAGACTGCCTTCATACAACAGCCACAGGATGTAGAGCATGCAGGCGTAGCTGGCCGCCAGGCAGAGCTTTTTGCCCGCCACGGGGAGCCGCGACACCAGCATGTCCACGCCCAGGTGCGCCCGTTCTCGCAGGGCCACCACGGCGCCCAGGAAGGTGATCCAGATGAAGAGCCAGCGGGCCACTTCTTCGGAGATCGCGATGCCGGAGTTGAAGCCGTAGCGCAGCACCACGTTGCCGAAGACCAGGATCACCATCAGCGCCAGCATGAGCGCGATCAGGAATTCGAAGATGCCGCAATAGATGTCGATGATTTTTCGCACGAGATCGTCCCCTGAGCGAAGGTCGCTGTGTTGTTATGGTTTTTAATAAAGGCCGAAGCCACCGGCCAGTGCGTACATCCGTGCACGCGCACAGACCGGCCGAAGCGCGCTTGCACGCCGCGACCGGGCACGCCTGTTGGTTATTTCTGCTTGATCTTCTGCAGTTCGGCGAAGAAGCCGCGCGTGATCGCCGGGTCGTACGTGGCGGCGAACTTGTCGGTGACGGGGCGCACCACGGCCTCCATGCGCTGCAACTCGGCGGGGCTTACGTCGTTGATCTTCATGCCCTTGGCCTTCACTTCCGCCATCGCCGAGGTGGTCGCCTGGCGGCTGAGCGCGCGCTGGTAGGCCTGCGCCTCTTTGAAGGCGGCCTGCAGGATCTGCCGTTCGCTGTCGGAGAGCTTGTCCCAGAAAGGCTTGCCGGCCAGCACGATCAGCGGGCTGTAGACGTGGTTGGTGTTGCTGGCGAACTTCTGCACCTCATAGAACTTCGAGGTGTCGATCAGCACGTAGGGGTTCTCCTGGCCGTCCACGGCCCGCGATTCGAGCGCGCCGTACAGCTCGCCGAAGGCCAGCGGCGTCGGGTTGGCGCCCAAGGCCTTGAAGGCTTCGATGAACACGGGGTTGGGGATCACCCGCAGCTTGAGCCCTGCGAAATCCTCTGGCTTCTGGATCGGCCGTGCGCTGTTGGTGACGTTGCGAAAGCCGTTCTCCCAGTACCCCAGGCCGATGAGACCCTTGGCGGGCAACCGCTCGAGCAGCGCGGCGCCAGCAGGCCCGTCAAGCAGCGCTTCGGCCTGCGCCGTCGTGGAGACAAGGAAGGGGAAGTCCAGCAGGCCGAATTCCTTGATCACGGACGCGAGCGAAGTGGTGGTAGGAATGAAGAGTTCCTGCGTGCCGCCGCGCAGCGCGCCCAGCTGCTGGGCTTCGTTGCCCAGCTGCGAGGCGGGGAATTCCTTGATCTTCAGGCGCCCACCGCTCTTTTCGGCCACCAGTTCGGCGAACTTGCGTGCGGCTTGCGAGATGGGAGCATCGGGCTGGGCCTGGTGGCCCACGCGGATCGTGCGGTCGGCATAAGCCTGGGCGGCCGCGTGCAGCGACACGCCCGAAACGAGCAGGGCCACCGCGAGGCGGCGCAGCGAGGTGATTTTTTTCATGACAGTCTCCTTCATTGTTTTGACGGGTAAGCAGCTGCGGGCTGCCATCCGCATGTGCGAATGCGCCTGCCGCCAGGCAGTTGCGCCGGCCCGTGGGGGGCCATGCCGTGACGGCCGGTATTTGCGCAAGTCAAGTCTAGTGGCCGCAATTTGCGAAATGAACTGACGACTGGGGATATGGATATAGCCACAAGCAATACCAGGACGGGGCTTGGCCGCCATGCATGAGTCCGGGTCGATGGTGTGCACGGGCTGCGCAGCTATTGCACGCGAGGGCAGAGCGGCGGCGGAGCGCGCAATGGAGCTTCATCGCAGTGAGGGTCTGACTGGCCGGCAGTGCGATATTTCAAGCCTTTTCGGCCCTTAGCGCTTATTCCATATGCGCCAGCTGCTATCAATAGGAGAGTTCATGTTTTGTCTTTCCTGGCGCATTTCGCTCCCGAGCGGCCGCCCAAGGCCACTGCGGGTGATTCCCGTCCTACCGGGGATTCCGCGCTTTTAAAACCCCAAAGAATATGGATGACAAACTACATTACAGATTGAAATATAATCACCTCAGTTGCAGTCACGTGTCCTGACCAGTTTCGTCACCGCAACGCCTGCGCACCGCGGCGACTCGCCGTCCCCTGCAGGCTGATCTTTGCGACCTTTGTCGCCCCAGGGATCTGTCGAGCTGCAGTCCACCGAGTCCGTTCGATGCTCACGCAGGCTGCCTTAAGCGCTTGCGTTCCAGACTGAGTGCACACCATTTCACAGACAGCCATTTCCATGGGCCCGTTCGTCGTTTCGCCCTCGACACATCCGACCGACTGCGGCCGCTTCTTCCGCGCCTCGTTTTCCGTCCACCGATCCCAGGGCAACGGCAGCTACAGCCGCGTGTTCCGCTTCGACAAAGCCTTTGCCTCGCGCGAAGCCGCACGGCTTTTTGCCGTCACCCAAGGCTGGCTGCAAGCGAGCATGGCGCACCCGCCTGCGTGCTGACAAAGCACCGCAAGGCCCGAACGCATCCTGAATCCCCCTCCCGGTTGCCGCGGATTCCTGATTCGCACAACCGCCTCCCCACGGCGCGCTCTTGCTGGCGCGCCAGCATTCTTCAGAAAAACTCCCCCTATGAGCGCCAAGATCTACGTGGGCAACCTTCCCTACTCCGTGACCGATTCCAGCCTGGAAAGCAACTTCGCCGAATTTGCCGGTGTCTCCTCCGCCAAGGTCATGATGGACCGCGAAACCGGTCGATCCAAAGGCTTCGGTTTTGTCGAAAGGGTCAACGCCGAAGTGGCGCAGGCCGCCATCTCCGCACTGCACGGCGTCTCCGTGGATGGCCGCACGATTGTGGTCAACCTGGCGCGTCCCCGCGAAGACAGCCGTGGCGCAGGCGGCGACGGCGCCCAGGTCTACCGCTCCAGCACACGCTCCGACGTGGGCTATGGCAACGGTGGCTACGGCGGTGGCCGCTACTGAGCCAGACAGCTCCCTGTAAAAAGCCGGCACTCAGGGGCCAATGCCAGTCAGTTAAGAGCTGACTGGCATTTTTTTCGTTGGGAATTTGGA
>NZ_CAXIAK010000072.1:0-18003 GCF_964021665.1 uncultured Acidovorax sp. | reverse complement strand
CGGCGGTGGGTTGATACTATAAAAAATATAGCTGCTGGCGCTTGTATACAGGGCGCTGGAGGCCAGAAAGACTGAAAACTATGGCGCTGATCCGTTCCATCATCCACATGCTGTGGATGGCCATCACCGTGGTGCCCTACACCCTGGCCATCGTGCTGGGTTCGTTGTTCGGGATGCGCGGCACGTCGCTGTACCGCATTGCCCGCGCCTGGCTGTCGCTTTGTGTGCACAGCGCTCGTCCGCTGCTGGGCATCCAGTACCGCGTCACCGGCATGGAGCACCTGCCCCAGGGCGAGAAAAGCGGTGCGGTGTTGCTGTGCAAGCACCAGTCCACGTACGAGACGTTTTTGATGCCAGCCATCATGCCGCACCCCCTGGCCTACGTGTTCAAGAAAGAGCTGCTGTACGTGCCGTTCTTTGGCTGGTCCATCGGGCGGCTGGACATGATCCACATCGACCGCAGCTTGCGCGCCAAGGCGTTCAACAAGGTGGTGCAGCAGGGCAAGGCGCTGCTGGCCAAAGGCACCTGGGTCATCATGTTCCCCGAAGGCACACGCGTGGAGCGCGGGCAAAAGGGCCAGTACAAGAGCGGCGGTACGCGGCTGGCGATTGACACCGGCGTGCCCGTGATTCCGATTGCCGTCACATCGGCCAAGGTGTGGCCCCGCAAGGCCTTCATCAAAAAGCCGGGCGTGGTGGATGTGTCCATTGGCCCCGCCATTGCCTCGGCCGGCCGCCAGCCCGACGAGCTGATGCGCGAGGTGGAAGCGTGGATCGAGGCCGAAATGCGCCGCCTCGACCCCGAAGCCTATCCCGCAGAGCCCCAGCCCCTGGCCGCGCCCGCACAGGGCGGCAGCGCCGACTGAACTCGCTTCGCGCAACCCTGCCATGCGCCAGCACCCCGCACAACGCCACCCGCTGGTGCCCGCCGTTGACGGCCCCAGCGCATGGCGTGGCCCGCGCGTGGCGGCTGGCAGCCTTTGATGAAGCGCCTGGTGCAGTTGGCCCTGGATTTTTTTGACGCCGCGGCAGGGGCGCGTGGCACAGCGCAACCGCCCGCCGCTTCGCCTGCACACCAGCGCAGCGGCACTCAGCCCAGCGTGCCTGGCCCCTCGGGTTTGAAGCAAAAAGTGCCTGCAAGGCGCACCCGCAAAGCGCCGCCAGCTCCTGAAAAAATAGCAAACTCTGCACCGCCCACGGCGCCATTGCCAACGTTGTTGGCCCCTGCTGAATTCCGCCACCCCCAGGCCAACCGCGAGGTGCTGCTGGGCGACGCCCTGGTGGCCTATGCCCTGCACCGCTCGCGCCGCCGCACCATTGGTTTCACCGTGGGGGCGGATGGCTTGGCCGTGCGCGCCCCCAGCTGGGTGGCCCTGTCGGCCGTGGACACCGTGCTGCGCCAACGCAGCGCCTGGGTGATGACCAAGCTGGTGCAGGCGCGCGAGCGCCAGCAGCGCCTGGAAAGCGGCCGCATTGTGTGGGCCGATGGCGTGCAGCTGCCTTACCTGGGCCAGCCCCTGCAGGTGGTGCTGGATGCCACGCAAAGCCGCAGCGGCCGGGGCGGGGTCCTGCATGCTGCCGCGCCCGACACCCCGGCGCGGCTGGTGATTGGCCTGCCGGCAGATGCCAGTGCCACGCAGATCCGCGATGCCGTGCTGGCCTGGCTGATGCGCGATGCGCGCCGCCACTTCACCGAGCGGCTGGACCATTTCGCGCCGCTGCTGGGTGTGCAGTGGACCAGCCTGCGCCTGTCCAGCGCCGAAACCCGCTGGGGCAGCGCCAAGGCCGATGGCTCCATTCGCCTGAACTGGCGCCTGCTGCACTACCGCCCCGCCGTCATCGACTACGTGGTGGCGCACGAACTGGCCCACCTGCGCGTGATGGACCACAGCCCGCGCTTTTGGAACACCGTGGCCACCGTGGTGCCCGACTATGCCGCGCTGCGCAACCAGCTGCGTGAAGAGCCCGCGCCCCTGTGGTGATGGCGCGCTGCCGCAGCCACACCGCTTTTCAAAACAAGCCCGACTGAACCGACCGAATGGAAAGGATTGCACCCATGACCTCATCTGCTACCCCCACCGTGATCCCCGCTGAAGGCTACGCCGGCGACGTCACCCCCCAGCAAGCCTGGCAGTGGGTGCAGGAAGGCAAGGCCGTGCTGGTGGATGTGCGCAGTTCGGCCGAAATGGAATGGGTGGGCCGCGTGCCCGGCGCTGCCGCCGTGCCGTGGAAGCAATGGCCCGGCATGGCCATGAACCCCGACTTTGATGCCCAGCTGCGCGCGGCCGTGCCCGCCGGGCAAAGCGCCGTGCTGCTGTGCCGCAGCGGCGTGCGCTCCATTGCCGCCGCCAAACGGGCTACCGAACTGGGGCTCACCGCCTACAACATTCTGGAAGGCTTTGAGGGCGACCCGGACGACAACGGCCAGCGCGGCAAAAAGGGCGGCTGGCGCTTTCGTGGCCTGCCCTGGCGGCAGGGCTGATCGCCCGGCCTGAGGCGGCGCCCCTGCAGGGGCTTGGCACTCTGGCATCGGCCAAAGATGAAATGAGTGCTCCTAAAAAAAGAGCTGCCAGCGCTTGTGTATCAAGCGCTGGCAGCTCTTTTTGCTTAAAAAATACCGATCACTGCGCCAGGGGTGGAATGCGCAGCTTCTGGCCAGGGTAGATCTTGTCGGGGTGGCTCAGCATGGGCTTGTTTGCCTCGAAAATCACGGGGTACTTGTTGGCGTCGCCGTAGAACTTCTTGGCAATGGCCGACAGGGTGTCGCCGCGCACCACGTCGTGGTACTGGGCTTCGGGCGAGGGGGCCGACACGGCCATCAGGTTGTCCACGTCTTTCACACTGGCCACGTTGCCGCAGCACAGGGTGACTTTTTCCTTGGCTTCCTGCGTGGGGGCCTGGCCTTGAACCACCACCTTGCCGCTGGCGCCGTCAAACGCCACCTGCACGCCCTGCACCCCCAGGTTTTGCGAGGCGATATAGGCCTCAATGGCGCGCGCAGCCTTGTCGTTCAGGTCTTGCAAGGGGGCCGGGTTGCTGGCCGCTTGCGCCGCTGCGGCCTCCACCTCTTTGCCGCCAAACAGCTTTTCACCCGCTTCTTTGATAAAACTGAAAAGACCCATGAGATACCTCCTAGTGTAGCCAACATTGGAAAGGCCACTGTAGACCGAGTGTGCGACAAATGGGTGTAGGCCAAGCGCGCATGAAAATTGTTGGCAATCACACGGTGCGGCTTGCAGCTTGCCCTGGCCTGCCGTGGCGGCCATTTCGTTCAGCGGGTGACAGTGCCTGTATCTTTGTGTACCCCCTGTGCAGGGGGCTTGGCAAAACTCGGGATAATCCGCGCCATGACATTTTTGGCCATCGACGTCGGCAACACCCGTCTCAAGTGGGCGTTGTACGACGCTCACCGCCCCGGCGCAGCGCTCATCGCGCATGGTGCCGAGTTCCTCGACCACATCGACCGCCTGGCCGAAAGCAGCTGGGCCCAATTGCCTGTGCCCACGCGCATGCTGGGCTGCGTGGTGGCAGGGGACGCTGCCAAGCGCCGGGTGCAGGAGCAGATGGAGCAAATGGTGCGCTGGGACGTGGAGCCGCAATGGGTGGTGTCGTCGGCCGAAGAGGCGGGGCTTACCAACGGCTACGACCACCCTTCGCGCCTGGGGTCAGACCGCTGGGTGGCGATGGTGGGCGCGCGCCACCATGTGCTGGCCCGGGGCCCGGCACGGCCCCTGGTGGTGGTGATGGTGGGCACCGCCGTGACGGTGGAATGCATTGATGTGGACGGCAAGTTCCTGGGCGGCCTCATCCTGCCGGGCCACGGCATCATGCTGCGGGCACTGGAAACCGGCACCGCTGGCCTGCATGTGCCCACGGGCGAGGTGCGCCCCTTTCCCACCAACACCAGTGATGCCCTGACCAGCGGCGGCACCTACGCCATTGCCGGCGCGGTGGAGCGCATGTACCAGCACCTGCTGCAGCACAGCGGCCAGGAGCCCGCCTGCATCATGACCGGCGGCGCGGGCTGGAAGATGGCGCCGAGCATGACCCGGCCTTTCGAGCTGGTGGACAACCTGATTTTTGACGGCCTGCTCGAAATCGCCTCGCGCCGCTTTGGCGCCTGAGCGGGTCAGCGGCAGGTAGCCGCTGGTAGCTGCTGCGGTGTGGGGCTTGCTCAGCTTTCCTCGTGCAGCTCGGCCCGTGCCATGGCCACGTGCAGCTCTTCCATCGCGTCCATCGGCTGGCAGACTGCGGCGCGTTCATACAGCGCGGTGGCTTCGTCAATGCGTTCGTCGCCTTCGAGCATGACCAGGGCGTTGGCGTAGTCCACTATGCCAATGGCCGAGCCGGGTTGCAAGGCCAGCGCTTCTTCAAACAGCTGCAGGCCAACTTCTTTCTTGGCGCCATAGGTCATGCCGCCCACCATCGCCCCCACTTTGTCGATGACTTCTGCGTGGAAGGTGCCCAGCGCAATGCGCGCTTCCACATGCCGGGGCGACAGGGCAATGGCTTTTTCCAGCGATTCTTTCACCTGCTGGCCGAGCCCCTGCGCCAGGGCCTTGGCCACGCTGATGCCCTGGCAGTAGCGGCCCAGGGCGTAGGCGTTCCAGTACCAGGCGTTGGCGTGCTGCGCGTTGGCGGCAGCCTGTGCCTGGGCACGCTCGGCAATCTGCATGAACAGCCCGAGCCGCGTTTGCTCGCGCGGCTCCAGGTAGGTGGCGTACACCGCCGTGGCCTTGTTGGCAGCCGTGATGCCCGCGCCGCCTGCGGCCAGGCCTGCTTCTACCGCTTTTTGAAACTCGCCGTTATGGAACAGCGCCCAGGCGTGCAGCACGGCGGGGTCCTGGGGCAGGGGCTCCGCGTCTCCCAGGTGCAGCTGGCTCCATTGCTGCTGCACACGGGTGGCATCCCAGGCGTAGTCGCCTGCGTGGGGGAAGGGGGTCCAAGGTGCCATGGGTGTCTCCGTCATGTTGTTGTTGATCGTGTGGTGGCGAGTCAGCCCGCCGGTGGGGCATAGGCCTGCGCCAGGGCTTGCAAATGGGCACGCTGCGTGGCTTCCAGGTAGGGCTCCAGCAAGTTGAGCACATGCCGCGCGCCGCGCAGCAGGGCATGGTGGGCGTTGCCGGGTTCCAGCGCATGGCGCGGGTCGCGCACGTATTCGTAGCTGAGCCAGTAGGTCAGTACCACCACCATGCTGGTGGCGGTGGTGGGCAAGGCCGCACGGGTCTCGGGCCCGGGGAGCAGCGCCTGTGCTTGCTGCATGCCTTCCAGCATGGTGTGCACTGCCTTTTCCTTGCGGTGCAGCACCGCCTGGAAATGGGTTTCCAGGCGGCGGTTTTTGGACAGCAGGTCGTTGAGGTCGCGGTACAGAAACCGGTATTCCCAGATCAGCTCGAACAGGGTGTGCAGGAAGAACCAGGCGTCTTCCACGTTGTGCACGCTGTCGCTGGCCTGCAGCAGCCCATTCAGCGCCTCTTCGTACTGGTCGAACAGGGTGTTGATCAGCGCGTCTTTGGCTGGGTAGTGGTAATACAGGTTGCCGGGGCTGATGCCCAGCTCGGCAGAAATGGCGGTGGTGGACACATTGGGCTCGCCGAACCGGTTGAACAGGTCCAGTGTCACTTCCAGAATGCGTTGCGCCGTGCGGCGTGGCGCTTTCTTAGCCATGGGAGTTGCCCTTTTCGCGCTGAGTGGGATGCGTCTGTGCCCACCACTCTAACGCAGCCCTATTTGCTGCGATGCAGCATTCATCGCAGCAATGCTTGGGGGTTTCCCGGCCAGTGTCGGCTTGGCTGCGTGCGGGCCTTGCGCGCTGGGCTTCGCGCAAGGCCGGGGCAGACGCCTACTTGGCGGCAGGCTTGCGGGCGCGGGGTGCAGCCTTTTTGGCGGGTGTGGGGGGCGTTGGCTTGCCCGCAGTTTTGCCTGCGGTCTTGGCGGTACGCGCTGCCGGGGCCTTGCGGCTTTTGGCCAATTCCTGGGTCAGCGCATCAATGCGCTCGTTCAGCGCCTGCAGGTCGCGTGCGGTGGGTATGCCCAGCCGGCCCAGGGCCTTGGCCACGCGGTCTTCAAAAATGGTTTCCAGCTTGTCCCACTGACCGGCAGCACGCGAGCCCATCTCTGTGGCTGCGCTGGTCATGCGCTGGGCGGCTTCGGTGATTTTTTCCTCTGCCACCGTCTGGGTCTTGCGCTGCATGTTCACGCCTTCCTTGACCAGCGCCTCAAACACCTTGCCGCCCTCGGCTTGCGCCTTGGAAAACGCCCCCAGCCCCGCCAGCCAGATCTGCTGGGCCGATTCCTTTACGGCGTCGCTGAACGGAACGGCGCCGGATGCCATGTCTTCGGGACCGAAGGGGAAAGACTTCTTGCTTGCCATGTAGAGCCTCCTGTGGCGGTTGGTGAACAAACACATTCCACTGTACGGCGGGTTGGGGCGCATGGGTTAGGGGCGTGTGCCTAGAAAGCGGCCAGTCTGGCGGTGCCGAGTGGCGCACCCTGGCACAAATCCTGTTACAGGCCAGGGGCCATGGATGGGATAATCGCCAGCTTCGCCTGCAGGCGTATCAACACTGCCCATCCTATGATTTTGGTAACTGGCGGCGCCGGCTTCATTGGCGCCAACTTCGTGCTCGACTGGATAGCCAACGGCGACGAGCCCGTGGTCAACCTCGACAAGCTCACCTACGCTGGCAACCTGCACAACCTCGATAGCGTGCAGGGCAACCCCCGCCACATCTTTGTGCAGGGCGACATTGGCGACACCGCCTTGCTCGAACGCCTGCTGGCCGAGCACCAGCCCCGTGCCATCGTCAACTTCGCGGCCGAATCGCATGTGGACCGATCCATCCACGGCCCCGAAGACTTCATCCAGACCAACGTCGTCGGCACTTTCAGGCTTTTAGAGGCTGCAAGGCAATACTGGCAAGCGCTGCCAGCTATCAAAAAAGAAGCATTCCGCTTCCTGCACGTCTCCACCGACGAGGTCTACGGCACCCTTTCAGCCACCGACCCCGCCTTCAGCGAAGACAACCGCTACGAGCCCAACAGCCCGTACTCGGCCAGCAAGGCTGCATCCGACCACCTGGTGCGTGCTTGGCACCACACCTACGGCCTGCCCGTGCTCACCACCAACTGCAGCAACAACTACGGCCCGCTGCACTTCCCGGAAAAACTCATCCCCCTCATGATCGTCAACGCCCTGGCAGGCAAAAACCTGCCCGTGTACGGCGACGGCATGCAAGTGCGTGACTGGCTGTACGTGCGCGACCACTGCAGCGCCATCCGCCGCGTGCTCGAAGCCGGGCGCCTGGGCGAGACCTACAACGTAGGCGGCTGGAACGAAAAGCCCAACATCGAGATCGTCAACACCGTGTGCGCCCTGCTCGACGAGCTGCGCCCCCGCGCCGACGGCCAGAGCTACAAGACGCAGATCACCTACGTCACCGATCGCCCCGGCCACGACCGCCGCTACGCCATCGATGCCCGCAAGATCGAGCGCGAGCTGGGCTGGAAGCCTGCCGAGACCTTTGACACCGGCATCCGCAAGACCGTGCAGTGGTATCTGGACAACCCTGAATGGGTGGCGCAGGTGCAATCGGGCGCCTACCGCGAATGGGTGCAAAAGCAATACCAGGCCGACCCAGCCGCAAAGGCCGTGGCATGAACATCCTGCTCTTCGGTAAAGGCGGCCAGGTTGGCTGGGAGCTGCAACGCAGCCTGGCCGTGTTGGGCCACGTCACGGCGTTGGACCACGACAGCACCGACCATTGCGGCGACTTTGCCAACCCCGAAGGCATCGCCGCCACCGTGCGCGCCCTCAAGCCTGACGTCATCGTCAACGCCGCCGCGCACACCGCTGTGGACAAGGCCGAGAGCGAGCCCGAACTGGCCCGCCTGCTCAACGCCACCACCCCCGGCGTACTCGCCCGCGAGGCCGCCGCCCTGGGCGCCTGGCTGGTGCACTACAGCACCGACTACGTGTTCGACGGCAGCGGCACCCGCCCGTGGGTGGAGGCCGACACCCCCGCGCCCCTGAGCGTGTACGGCCGCACCAAGCTCGAAGGCGAACAACTCATCCAGCAGTCCGGCGCCAAGCACCTCATCCTTCGCACCAGCTGGGTGTACGCGGCCCGCGGCGGCAACTTTGCCAAGACCATGCTGCGCCTGGCGCAAGAGCGCGAGCGCCTCACCGTCATCGACGACCAATGGGGCGCACCCACGGGTGCCGAGCTGCTGGCCGACGTGACGGCCCACGCCATCCGCCACCTGCAGCAGCGCCCGCAAGACGCGGGCCTGTACCACCTGGTGGCAGGCGGTGAGGTGACCTGGAATGGCTATGCAAAATTCGTGATTGAGCACGCCAGTAAAGCGCAGTCAGCTATCAAAATAGTAGCTAAAGAGGTCGCGCCTGTGCCCACCAGTGCCTTCCCCACGCCCGCCGTGCGCCCGCACAACTCGCGCTTGAATACGTCCAAGCTGCAAACCACCTTCGGCCTGACCTTGCCGCACTGGCAAGCCGGTGTCGAGCGCATGCTGACCGAAATCCTGTAAGCCCATCCGGACAGCGGCGCCCCTTGCGCCCTGCACCGATGGGCTGGCCCCTTGAGGACTTGCCCCATGACCCCACCCACCTCCCAGCGCAAAGGCATCATCCTGGCCGGCGGCTCTGGCACGCGCCTGCACCCGGCCACCCTGGCCATCAGCAAGCAACTGCTGCCGGTGTACGACAAGCCCATGATCTACTACCCGCTCAGCACCCTCATGCTGGCGGGCATCCGCGACATCCTCATCATCAGCACCCCTCAAGACACGCCGCGCTTTGAACAACTGCTGGGCGACGGCAGCCAATGGGGCCTGAACCTGCAATACGCCGTGCAAGCCAGCCCCGACGGCCTGGCCCAGGCCTTTGTGATCGGTGAGCAATTCGTCGGCAACTCCCCCTCAGCCCTGGTGCTGGGCGACAACATCTTCTACGGCCACGACTTCCACGAACTGCTGGGCAACGCCATGCAGCGCGAACAAGGCGCCAGCGTCTTTGCCTACCACGTGCACGACCCCGAGCGCTACGGCGTGGCCGAATTCGATGCCCAGGGCAAAGTGCTGAGCCTCGAAGAAAAGCCCCAGGCCCCCAAGTCCAGCTACGCCGTCACCGGCCTGTACTTCTATGACAACCAGGTCGTAGACCTGGCCAAGAGCCTGAAACCCTCCGCACGCGGCGAATACGAAATCACCGACCTGAACCGCCTGTATCTCGAGCAAGGCCAGCTCAACGTCGAAATCATGGGCCGGGGTTACGCTTGGCTGGACACCGGCACCCACGAAAGCCTGCTCGAAGCGGGGCAGTTCATCGCCACGCTGGAGCACCGCCAGGGCCTCAAGATTGCCTGTCCGGAAGAGATTGCGTGGCGCTATGGGTGGATTGATGCGGCTCAGCTGGAGAAGCTGGCCAAGCCGCTTGCCAAGAACGGGTATGGGCAGTACCTGCAACGAATCCTGAAAGAGACGGTGTACTGATGAAAGCAACGCGACTGGCCATTCCTGAAGTGGTGCTGATTGAACCCAAAGTGTTTGGCGACGCTCGAGGCTTTTTCTTTGAAAGCTTCAACCAGAAGGCCTTTAACGAGGCCACGGGCACCAATCACCAGTTCGTGCAGGACAACCACAGCCGCAGTGCCAAGGGTGTGCTGCGTGGCTTGCATTACCAGATCCAGCAGCCCCAGGGCAAACTTGTGCGGGTGGTGCGGGGTGCGGTGATTGATGTGGCGGTGGACATCCGCAAAAGCTCTCCTACTTTCGGCCAGTGGGTGGCCGAGGAATTGAGCGAGGACAACCACCGCCAGCTTTGGGTGCCGCCCGGATTTGCGCATGGGTTTGTGGTGCTCAGTGACATCGCCGAGTTTTTGTACAAAACCACCGACTACTATGCGCCGCAATTTGAGCGCTGCATTGCGTGGAATGACCCGGATCTGGCGATTGATTGGCGACTGGGTGGTATGACCCCGTTGCTCTCGGCCAAAGACGCAGTGGGTTTACCCTTGGCTCAGGCAGAGCTTCCATGAATCCTCACGCGATAGCATCAGCCTCCCCCATGGGGGCGGTGCGTTCCCTTTGGACAAACCGCCAATTGATTGCTCGCATGGGCCAGCGCGAAATCATCGGACGCTACAAGGGCTCGGCGATGGGGCTCGCGTGGTCGTTCATCACGCCACTGTTCATGTTGGCGATCTACACCTTCGTGTTTTCCGTAGTGTTTCAGGCGCGCTGGGGAACGAGTGAGGAGTCCAAGACCCAGTTCGCGGTGGTGCTGTTTGCCGGTTTGATTGTGCACACGCTGTTTTCCGATGTCATCAATCGGGCGCCACAGTTAGTGCTGGGTAACGTCAACTATGTCAAGAAGGTTGTGTTTCCCTTGGAAATACTGCCGGTAGTACAGCTGCTGTCTGCCACGTTCCATGCCCTGGTCAGTGTGGCGGTACTCATCGCTGCCCAGTTGGTTTTTCAAGGCAGCTTGCCGATTACCGCACTGCTTTTGCCCGTGGTGTTGCTACCGTTTTTGTTGTTGACGCTGGGGCTCGCTTGGTGCTTGGCATCCTTGGGGGTTTTTGTGCGCGATGTGGGGCAGACCATCAGCTTGGTCACTTCCGTGATGTTGTTCATGTCCCCCGTGTTTTTTCCGGTGCAATCTCTGCCACCCGCTTTGCAACCCTGGATGCACCTTAACCCTTTGACTTTTGTGATCGAGCAAGTGCGTGAGGTCGTGGTGTGGGGGCGTTTGCCTGATTGGCAGGGTTTGGCTGTTTACAGCCTTGCCTCCATAGCTACCGCCTGGCTGGGGTTTGCCTGGTTTCAGAAAACACGCAAGGGGTTTGCAGATGTCCTATGAACCCCAGGCACTGAACTCGGACAACGACGCGGTCATACAAGTCCAAGGCCTGCAAAAGTGCTTCCAGATTTATAACTCCCCAGGCCAGCGGCTGCGGCAGTTTTTGCAGCCTCGCGTGCAGCGTTGGTTGGGCCGTAACGTGCAGCGCTACTACCGGGAGTTCTGGGCCTTGCGCGATGTCTCGTTTGAAATTCGTAAAGGCCAGACTGTAGGCATCATTGGTCGAAACGGCTCGGGTAAATCCACCCTGTTGCAGATGATCTGCGGCACCCTGCATCCCACAGCAGGGCATGTGGAAGTGCGTGGCCGTGTGGCTGCGCTGTTGGAGTTGGGTTCAGGCTTCAATCCAGAGTTCACTGGCCGCGAGAATGTCTTTTTCAATGCCGGTGTCCTTGGCCAGAGCGAAGAGCGCACGCGCGAAAAATTTGCCGATATCGAAGCTTTTGCTGACATCGGTGAATTCATGGATCAGCCGGTCAAAACCTACTCCAGCGGCATGTTGGTGCGCTTGGCATTTGCTGTGATTGCGCATGTGGATGCGGACATCCTGGTCATCGACGAGGCACTCGCTGTGGGGGATGCCTTCTTTACCCAGAAGTGCATGCGCTTTTTGCGCAGTTTCATGCAGCAGGGCACGGTGCTTTTCGTCAGCCATGACACCGCAGCGGTGAAAAGCCTGTGCGATAAGGTGATCTGGATAGAAAAGGGCCAACTCGTTGAGAGTGGTCCGGCCAAGGAAGTTTGTGATTTGTATCTGCAGGCTTTCTACGAGGAGCAGCAAGGCAAGAGTGCCGAGCCCGTGGTTCGCCCATCAGGCGCACGCCTTGACGCTACCGCCTTGCCTTTTCATGATCAGCGCCGCGACTTTCTGAACGCCAGCCCTTTGCGCAATGACATCCGGGTGTTCGAGTTCCAGCCAGACTCCGCATCATTTGGTGAGCGAGGCGGGGAGATCACCAATGTGCAGTTTCTGGACAGGCAGGGCCGCCCTTTGAATTGGGTGGTAGGAGGAGAATCGGTCAGCCTGAAGGTGGAAGCCATTTGCCATCGGCCTCTGCGCTCTCCGATCATCGGGTTTTATGTGAACGACCGAACAGGGCAGGCGCTTTTTGGTGACAACACCTATCTGGCCTACCTGGGTACTGCTCCCGCTTGCCGTGCTGGTGAAACGGTCTGTGCCACCTTTTCATTCGAAATGCCTCGAATGCCCGTGGGTGACTACACAATCACCGTCGCGCTTGCTGACGGAACACAACAGGAGCATGTGCAGCACCACTGGATGCACGATGCGCTCCAGTTCAAATCAGAATCAACCAGTGCATCTGCCGGGTTGGTCGGTATCCCGATGCGCCGGATTTCTCTAGACGTTTTGCCAGCCAACTTGCCGTAGGCTGGGAATGGCCTTGAATGTTGCGCGACTCTATGTCTTACAAAAAATGAACAATACAGATTTGGCCGTTTCACTGGTAGAGCCACGGCGTTTGGTGCTACCCAACCCTTGGGCGGGGCACATTCCTTTTGCCGCGTGGCTTATCCACCAAATCAAACCCAGGGTTTTGGTCGAGCTGGGTACGCACACAGGCAATTCCTACTGTGCCTTTTGTCAGTCCATCGAAGAGGCGTCTTCCCCAACCAAGGCCTACGCAGTAGATACATGGCAGGGCGATGAGCATGCTGGTCGCTACGACGACAGCGTCTACGAGCAGTTGCGTGCATACCATGACCCCTTGTACGGCAGCTTTTCCACGCTGCTCCGAAAAACCTTCGATCAGGCCTTGGAAGACTTTGCTCCTGGAAGTGTCGATTTATTGCACATTGATGGCTTGCACACCTACGAGGCAGTCAAACATGATTTCGAAACATGGTTGCCGAAGCTGTCTGACCGTGGTGTAGTACTTTTTCATGACACCTGCGTCCATCGTGATGATTTCGGTGTTCATCGGCTTTGGCAAGAGCTGGCGCAGCAATACCCAGGCTTTAACTTCACGCACTCCAACGGTTTGGGCGTTCTGCTGGTGGGAACGGACAGGCACCCCAGTCTGGCTTCCATGGCAGAGCAGGCGGGCAATTCCCACTGGGAGGTGATGCGCAAACTATTTGCTCGGTTGGGTGCTGAGTTCGAATTACGCTTAACCAACCAGTTTCTTTCCGATCGGTGTGAACACCTGACGCAGGCCATTGACGACCGAGACGCGACATCTTTGAAGCTGTACGCAGCGATTGAGGACGCGCAAAAAGAGACTTTGAACCTGCATCAGGTGATCAGCGCAAGAGAATCGGCCCTGAGAGACCTTCACCGGGCCGCCGCGGAAAACGAGGCAGCGCAACAGCAACATTTCTTGCAGGTACAAGAATCGCAACAGGCCGTGATTGAGTCTCAGCGAGCGTCTATTCATTCGCTGCGCGTGGAGCTGGATGGGATGTTGCAGTCAAAGTCCTGGCGACTCACCCGACCATTGCGAGGTTTTCGCCGCGTCTTGGGGCGCCTGGTTGCGAAGACCAGGGCGTCTCGCCCCAAGCGGGCGCTGGACATGCTGCGCGAACAATTAAGGCGGCACGGCCCCATTGGGGTGCTCCGGCGTACTCCGTACTACTGGCGTCAGTTGCGTGCGCGCCCTGGCTTGCTGATGGGGCAGGGCGTGCTGTCTCACGCGCCAGAGTTCCTTCACGCTAACAGCATGAAGCGGGAGTTGCGCCTGCACCCTGAGTTACTGCCGTCGCCTTTGTCGCATCCCGATATCAGCATTTCTGTGGTCATTCCCACTCTGAATGCGGGCCAAGAGTTTGGGTGGCTTCTTCAGAAGCTGTTTGCTCAAAAAGGCATAGGTCGCATTGAAGTCGTTGTGGTGGACTCCGGCTCGAAAGATGGCACGGTGAGTACCGCTAAAAATGCGGGCTGTGTGGTGGTGGAAATATTGCCATCAGAGTTCTCCCACAGTTATGCCCGCAATCGCGGGGCTGACGCTGCCAGTGGCGACTATCTTCTGTTCATGGTTCAAGACGCCTACCCCATCGGCGACCGTTGGATGGCGGGCATGGTCCAGTTTCTTCGTGACCATGCAGAAGACAAAGTGGTGGCCGCATCGTGTGCTGAGTACAGCCGCAGCGACAGCGATGTCATGTATGACTCCATGATTCATACGCACTACCAATTCCTCGGTTGCTTGGATTACGACCGTATTGGAGAGTTGCGCGATTCTGGACATGCATCGTTGCGCTCCCAGGGGCAGTTGAGCGATGTCTCCTGCATGATCGGGCGTGATGTATTCCAGCAGTATCGCTACCGCGGCGACTATGCCGAGGACTTGGACCTCGGCATTCGGCTGATCCAGGACGGCTACCGCGTGGCAATGCTCGCCTCCGTCAAGGTAATTCACTCGCACAACCGGCCTGCGTACTACTACCTTAAGCGGTCGTTTGTCGACGTGGTCTTTCTCGTGGGTCTGTTTCCTGATTTCGAGTACCCCCGCATCCACTCCCAACGCGGGCTTTTTGCCGGTGTGCTCTCGATGGCGGTGCATTTGTCGCGGTGGTTGGCGGCGCCTCTATCCGCAGAAGGCCAAAGCGTTGCAGTCATGCTGCGCCAATGGAGTGACGAATGGCGTGGCAAATTTGCACGCATCGAAACCCAGGGAGAGTTGCAGTTGGGTGACTCTCGTCTTGACGCCTGGCTGCAGCAGTTCCGTCAGCAGCAGTTGAATTTGCCGGGGCAGCGGCTCAGTGCAGATGAATCCAAAGAGGCACAGCGGTTCTTGGACGCATTTTTGGGGCGCCTGGACCACTTTGCCCACTTTGCCGGGCAAACCTACGGCCCTTCTTCCGATGTATTGATGAACGAGTTGCGCCAGGGCATCGTCAAGATTTATGCGTCGGCCGCAGGTTCTGCGCTGGCCTTCATGTATTTGGACGTGAAGGCCCAGCATTGCGAGGGCGATGCTGCGGCCGCCCAAAGTATCTACTCAGACTTGAAGGCAGGCGTTTGATGCGCATCGTTTTTGTTCTCCACCAGTTCTATCCAGAGTTTTCTGGCGGTACCGAGCGCGTGGTTCTCAACCTCGCCCGTTGTGCCCAGCGGGCTGGTCACTACGTGCATGTATTGGCGTGCACCATGCGCGACCCAGCCCCTGCGGGCAAGTCTTCTGGCGCATTGGCCGGCGCGCATCACGAGATATATCAGGGTGTGCCAGTCACACTCATTCCCCGATCGCTGCTACCCGCATCTGGCGACTTGGGTTTTGATGTGGCTCCTGCGATGGTGGATCAGGTGCGCGACTGGATGCGTGCGGAACGCTTTGAGCTGGTTCATGTGTTTCATACCCTGCGCATGGCCTCTGCACTGCTGGCTGCCCAGCAGTGCGGACTGCCTTATGTGGTCACACTGACAGACTTCTTTGTCGGCTGCTATCGCATCAATGCAATCAACGCTCAGGGCCAGCCCTGCTCTGGCCCTGACGAGGGCAGGAACTGTGCGCGTGACTGCCTGGTTCCTGAATGGACAGAGTCCGCCTTGTTGCAGCGACACCAACTCGCCAGGGCCTTGCTGCAAGGGGCGATAGAGCGCGTCGTGCCCTCGGAATACGTCGCCGAATTTTTCAGGGCAGCCTTCCCTGAGCTTCCTTTGCGGGTGATTCCGCACGGCATTGATTTTCTGGCGCTGATGGGCAATGGACAGAGTGTTGTCCACGATCATGAAGACCTTGCGCCAGAGGCGCCCATCACGCTGGGGTACGTGGGTGCGATCGTTGCGCAAAAGGGCCTGCATATATTGTTGCAGGCACTGCAGCGTGTGCCATCTGAACGTCTGCGGTTGCGGGTGGTCGGCGGCTTTTACGGCGATCCAGTGCACCAACAAGACATTCGCAACATGATGGCAGCAGATTCCCGGGTGGAGTGGGTGGGGCAGGTGCCTCCGGGCGACGTCGCTGCGGTGCTAAAGCAGGTCGATCTCTTGTGCCTTCCTTCCGTCGTGCCTGAGTCATTTTCCCTGGTATTGCACGAAGCGGCAGTCCTGGGTGTCCCCGCACTCGTCTCAGACCTGGGGGCGCCTCCGGCAAAGATTAAGGCCCACGGAGGGGGGCGCGTTGTGGCTGCGGGTGACGTGAATGCCTGGGCGCAGGCCCTCACAGAAATCCTTGAGGTGCCCGACACACTGCCATCATGGCGAACCGGTATGCGCCTGCCTTACCGAGTGGAAGAAGAGGCTTTTTTCTACGAATCCTTGTACCGCCAAGCCGTGGTTCCCCACTAAGGTATCAGCCAACACGCCTTTGAGCAGGTTCTTAGCGAAGCCGCCTGGGCAGCGCGTTCCATTGCGTGCACTGCAGGGACACGGCATGACAGAGCAACGACACCAAGGGTGTGCAAGCCGCTCTAAACCAAACCCAATAGCACGGCCAGCCAAAAAGCCCACTGCGCCGATCTGCGTTGGCGGGCGAGTCCTGCACGCAGGGCGTGGTTGAGGCGTTGTACACCGCAAGTGCTGTGCCTTGCCGCAGCAAATGATCTGGCAATACCCTTGCTTTCAATCGTGAGCAAGGGAGTCAGATCCCGCAGTGCGCCTTCTGTCGCATCGCACCACGCGCGGTAACCTCCCTTCATCAATCTACCCAACCGCTGAGCGCGCTGCAGCAAACCCTTGCGTGCGCCCACTACGTTCGCTGAGTGCTGGCGGTAAAGCAGGCACGGGTGCGGGTCAAAATGCACCTTACCTCCGCAGGCTGTCGCAGCCAGGTAGGCACTCCAGTCGTGCAGCACCATGTTGTCAGCGGCAATCCGCTTCATTGCCTGCAAGAGCGGCACATTCAGCACCATGGTGTTGCCGCTGGCGATGTTTTCCACCAACGCGTTGCACAAGGTGAGTGGGCGCCGAGGCCGAGGCGATAAATACAAGGGTCGCAACTGGGCGTCAGTCACCTGTGTTCGGGCGCAATAGAGGTTGGCCGTAGCAGGGCCTGACTGGTGCGTGTGCCAGTGCACAGCACGCTCTAGCTTGTCCCTCAGCCACACGTCGTCCTGGTCGCAAAACGCAAACAAATCGTGATCGGTGCGGGGTTGTACTGCCTGTAGCAACGCCCAAAAGTTCCGAGCAGCCCCACCCCCCTGGCCCTCAAGCAGAGTGGTTTGATCAGGGTGCCTGTGGGCAAATGCTTGCAAGACATTCCGCGTGGCATCGGTAGATCCATCATCTCTGGCCCAAAGATGCCAGTGACAAAAAGTCTGTTGCTCGATGGAGTGCAACTGCTTTGGCAGGTGCTCCGCCCCCTGGTAGGTGGCCAGCAGGATGTGGGTGGTGGTGTTCACTGACAAGCCTTCAAATAGTATTCTCGTTTTGCCGTCCGTTGGGCCTGGGGCGAAAAAAGCGCGAAAGAGGCTTTCTGATCCATGGGTACGTGACGTTTTTCAGCTTCGATAGGCTCGCGGGTTGCCTGGGTTGCTCGCACAGCGCCTTGTAAGACACAGCTAGTCTGGTGTTAGTACTTGCTCTGGCAAGCGTGACGCTGCCTGGTCATCCAGGCGGTGCCTCTAGGTAGGGGCGTTGCCTCTGCTAATCAGCGCTCACCCACTGCGTGCATCTGAAAGCACTGGGCACTGGCTTGCATACATGTCGATGTCATGTTAACAACGCAAAAAAATGCAACAGTGCCCTGCGCCAGTTTCTCGAGGCTCGGAGCGCTTGGCGATGCCCGCGAATTGTATGAAGGCTGCGAAGTGCCGTGGTTGTTCTCAGGCTGCTTCGCTCGATGCCCAATGGAAAGCAAGGTAGCAATGGCCATTCCCCATCTGTACGCACGCTGTAGCAGTCAGGCGTCACATGATGGGTGAGAGGCTTTCTGGAGGAGGGCTTCATCAATAGACTTGCCACGCCATGCGCCATGCTGGGTACAAAGTTCCGTCGCGTGTGTGAGAAAGTTGCAAAAAAGAAACAGGGCGTCGCTCTTTTGTCTTGGCTGCGGTGGTGTCTGAGCGCAAACCGTCTCTATAATGACTTCACCGTGGAGGGGGTGGTTTGCGCTATGCTCCTTCCGGATTTCAGGCAAGCTGGGGTGTACTCTGGCGAGGACCCGAAAGCTGAACCAATGGGATGGACGCCCCCACCCTAAACGGCATCGAAAGTGCCACAGTGG
>NZ_CAXIAK010000071.1:0-18156 GCF_964021665.1 uncultured Acidovorax sp. | reverse complement strand
CAAAATAGTTCTATCTATTTTTGAGACACCACACTAGCATTCGCTAGAAGAGCCTAAAAAATGCCTCTGGCGCTTACAGATAAAGCGCAAGCAGCTATCAAAATAATAGTAAAGGAACGCCATGTCCGCCCTGTTGATTGCCGGCAGCCCCTCCGAGCGCTCCCGCTCTGCCGCCTTGCTCGATGCCGTGTCGCAGCGCCTGCACGCCCGGGGCGCCCTGGTGGACCGCATCCATATCCGCGACCTGTCGCCCCAGGCCCTGCTGCTGGCCGACTTTGGGCACCCCACCGTGGTGGCCGCCTCTGACCAGGTCGCCAAGGCCCGCGTGCTGGTGGTGGCCACCCCGGTCTACAAGGCGGCCTACAGCGGCGTGCTCAAGGTGTTTCTGGATTTGCTGCCGCAAACGGCCCTGAAGGGCAAAACCGTGCTGCCCCTGGCCACGGGCGGCAGCCCGCACCACATGCTGGCGCTGGATTACGCGCTGCGGCCCGTGCTGCAGTCGCTGGGCGCCAAGCACATCCTGCCCGGCATTTACGCCACCGATTCGCAGGTCACTCTCTCGCCCGAGGGCAGCTACAGCGTGCACAGCGATGTGGCCGTGCGGCTGGACGACGCTGTGAACCTGATCATCACCGAGACCCTGCGGCCCACGCCGCCTGTGGCCGGGCGCTTCGAGCCCGTGGCCTTCTCGCAGGTGCGATGTAGCGTGTAGGGCGCAACCGGGCCTGCAGCACCAGCCGCAGGCCCCGCCCAGCCCCCATCCATTTTTTGAACCCTTCAGAGATGCCTTTTTTGCAGGGCAGGGCGCAGCTTTGCCCGTCCACACCAAGGCACTGCAACCCTTTTACCGAGAACATCGCATGACACACCGTTTTTCCCCATCCCGCCGCCAGGTTCTCGCCACTGGCATCGCATCGGGCTTGCTCGCCACCGGCCTGGCTGCCCCCGCATGGGCCCAAGCCAGCGCGGGCGCCGTGTTGCGGGTGGGCCACCAAAAAGGCTGGCTCTCCATCATCAAAGCCCGCGGCACGCTGGAACAGCGCCTGGCCCCGCTGGGCGTGAAAGTGACCTGGACGGAATTCAACGCAGGCCCCGTGCAGCTCGAAGCGCTCAACGTTGGCTCCATCGACTTTGGTGATGTGGGCGAAGCCCCGCCCATCTTTGCCCAGGCCGCCGGTGCGCCGCTGGTCTATGCCGGTGCCACCGTGCCACGCCCCGCGCTGGAGGCCGTGATCGTGCCCAGCGGCTCCGCCATCCGCAGCGTGGCGGATTTGAAGGGCAAACGCGTGGCCTACAACAAGGGCTCCAACGTGCATTACTTCCTGGTCAAGCTGCTGGAAAAGCATGGCCTGAAGTACGCCGATGTGCAGTCCGTCTTCCTGGCCCCGGCCGATGCGCGCGCCGCGTTTGAAAAAGGTGCGGTCGATGCCTGGATCATCTGGGACCCCTTCCTGGCCTCGGCCCAGAAAACGCTGGGCGCCCGCATCCTGGCCGACGCCACGGGCGTGGTCAACAACCGGGCGTACTACTTCAGCTCGCGCGACTTTGCCAGCCGCCACCCCGAAGTGCTGCGCATTGCCGTGGAAGAGATCAACGCCATCGACCGCTGGGCGTCGACGAACAAGGACGCCGCGGCCACCGAGCTGTCGGCCGTGCTGGGGCTCGATACCGCCATCACCCGCCTGTACCTGGACCGCGCCCAGTTCGGCACCGCACCCGTCACCCGCGAGATCCTGGCCGAGCAGCAAGCCATTGCCGATGCCTTCTTCGACCTGAAGCTCATCCCCAAAAAGCTCAACTTGCTGCACGCCGCGCCCGTGGGGCTGTAAGGCCCGGGCTGCGCACATCCCAAAAAGGAGTCCCCCATGACCCGACCTACCTTGAGCCCCCAGCGCCGCCGCGCGCTGCAACTGCTGGGCGTCACCGCCTTTCACTGGACCTTGGCCAGCCGCTACGCCCACGCCCAAAGCTCCACCGGGCCAGGCCCCGAGCAGTTGCGCATTGGCTACCAGAAGTCTGCCGTCAACCTTGTCATCCTCAAGCAGCAGGGCGTGCTGGAAAAGCGCTTTCCGGGCACGCGGGTGAGCTGGCTGGAATTTCCGGCCGGGCCGCAACTGCTCGAAGCCCTGTCGGTGGGCAGCCTGGAATTCGGCCTGACCGGCGATTCGCCCCCCGTGTTCGCCCAGGCCGCTGGCAAAGACCTGCTGTACGTGGGCGCCGAGCCGCCCAAGCCCGACAGCTCAGCCCTCCTAGTGCTGAAAGATTCGCCCCTGCGCACCCTGGCCGACCTGAAAGGCCGCCGCATTGCCGTGCAAAAGGGCAGCAGCGCGCACTACCTGCTGGTCAAGGCGGTAGAGCGGGCGGGGCTGCAGTGGGCCGACATCCAGCCCGTGTACCTGGCCCCGGCCGATGCCCGCGCCGCGTTCGAGCGCAAGAGCGTGGACGCCTGGGCCATCTGGGACCCGTTCTACGCCGCCACCGAACTTGCCATCCAGCCCCGAGTACTGGCCACGGGGCGCGGGGGGGCCTGTTCACCCTATTTTTGCCAGGTGCGTTGCGATGCCAAAGGGCCAGGCGCTAGGAGCCAAACGAAGCTGGGGTGCGGCCCCAGCGAGGCTTGGCAACGCCGCGGATGGCTCTTTGGCATCGCAACCCGGAGGGAAGGCTGCCCCCGCCCCGCTACTCGTCGTTGCGCTCCTAGCCAAGGCGCCCGGCCTTGGCGTCGTCACGCGCCTAGATTGGCGGGGCGGGGACAGCCTTCGCACTGGCAAAAATTGGGTGAACAGGCCCCTTGCCAGCAGCAACAACTCGTTCTACCTGGCCGCCCGTCCGTTTGTGCAGGCCCACCCGCAGGTGCTGCGCGTGCTGTTCGATGAACTCAGCCGTGCCGACCGCCTGGCGCAAGAGGCGCGCAAGGACGCCATCAAGCTCATTGCCGACTTCAGCGGGCTGGACGCGGGCGTGGTGAGCCTGTTCATCCAGCGCCGCCCCTCGTCGCCCGTGGATGTGCTTGGCCCCACCACCGTGGCCGACCAGCAGCGTGTGGCCGATGCGTTTTTCAAGCTCGGCCTCATCCCCAAACCCGTGAACGTGTCCGACATCGTGTGGCGGCCCGCCGCCCGGTCCTGATTTTTTGCTCCATCCAACGTCTCAGAGGTCTTCATGAAAATTTTCTGGTTCATCCCCACCCACGGCGACAGCCGTTACCTCGGCACCTCCAAAGGTGCGCGCCAGCTCAACCACGACTACCTCAAGCAAGTGGCCGTGGCGGCTGACAGCCTGGGCTACGAAGGTGTGCTCATCCCCACCGGTCGCTCGTGCGAAGACCCGTGGGTGGTGGCGGCGAGCCTGCTGCCCGTCACGCGCAACCTCAAGTTTCTGGTGGCCGTGCGCCCCGGCCTGCACCAGCCCGCGCTGGCGGCACGCATGGCGGCCACGTTCGACCGGCTCTCGGGCGGGCGGCTGCTCATCAACCTGGTGACGGGTGGCGACCAGGCCGAGCTGGAGGGCGACGGCGTGTTTCTGGACCACGCGACGCGCTACGAACAGTCGGCCGAGTTCATCCGCATCTGGCGCGAGATCCTCACGCGCAGCCACCGGGGGGAATCGTTCGACTACGAAGGCCAGCACCTGTCGGTCAAGGGCGCCAAGCTGCTGTTCCCGCCGCTGCAACAGCCACACCCTCCGGTGTACTTTGGTGGCTCGTCGCCCGCCGCACACGACCTGGCAGCCGAGCAGGTCGAGACCTATCTGACCTGGGGTGAACCCCCGGCCGAGGTCGCCAAGAAAGTGGTCGATGTGCGCGCCCGTGCCGCCAAGCACGGCCGCACCGTGAAGTTCGGCATCCGTCTGCACGTCATCGTGCGTGAGACGGACGAGCAGGCCTGGGCCGCAGCCGAAGAACTCATCAGCCACGTCAGCGACGACACCGTGGTGCGCGCCCAGGCCGTGTTTGCCCGCATGGATTCCGAAGGCCAGCGCCGCATGGCTGCCCTGCACGCAGGGGGGGCCAAGCGCAGCCGCAAAGACCTGGAAATCAGCCCCAACCTGTGGGCCGGTGTGGGCCTGGTGCGTGGCGGCGCAGGCTCCGCTCTGGTGGGTGACCCGCAAACGGTGGCTGCCCGCATTGAGGAATACGCCGCGCTGGGGCTGGACACGTTTGTGCTCTCGGGCTACCCGCATCTGGACGAGGCCTATCGCTTTGCCAAGCTGGTCTTCCCGCTGCTGCCCCTGCCGCTGCGCCAGCAGCTTTCCAGCGGCAACCCCTTGTTCGGCAACCCGCTGGGCGGCACACCGCTGGGGCCTTTTGGCGAAACCGTGGCCAATGACTTTGTGCCGCGCGCATCGCAAAGCTGACCTCATCAAAACAGGACGCAACGCATGACACACACCGCCAAAGAACCGCCCGTGGCATCCCTGGCCGATGCCGTGGACCTGCCCCTCAAAGCGCCCGTGCTGCCCGCCGCCGTGCTGCGCTTTGCCCGGCAACTGGCGCAGCGCCTGCTGCCCTGGGCCGTGCCCGTGGGCCTGATTGCGCTGTGGCAGGTGGCCTCGTCGCAAGGCTGGCTGTCTACCCGCGTGCTGCCCGCGCCGCTCGATGTGATCAAGGCCGCCTGGGCCCTGGCCGCCTCGGGCGAGCTGTGGACGCATGTGCGCGTCAGCGCTGGCAGGGCCTTGACCGGTCTGGCCATTGGCGGCGGCCTGGGGCTGCTGCTGGGCCTGCTCACCGGCTCGGTGCGGCTGCTGGAAACCCTGCTGGATTCCACCATCCAGATGGTGCGCAACATCCCCGCGCTGGCGCTCATCCCGCTGGTCATCCTGTGGTTTGGCATTGACGAGTCGGCCAAGCTGTTCCTCATCAGCGTGTCGGTGTTCTTCCCCATCTACCTCAACACCTTCCACGGCATCCGCAATGTGGACCCAGGCTTGATCGAGATGGGCCGCACCTATGGCCTGAGCCGCTGGCAGCTTTACAAGCAAATCATCCTGCCCGGCGCGCTCTCCAGCATCTTGGTAGGGCTGCGGTTTTCGCTGGGGCTGATGTGGGTGATTTTGATCGTGGCCGAAACCATCTCGGCGCAGGCCGGTATTGGCTACCTGACCATGAATGCGCGCGAGTTTCTGCAGACCGACATCGTGCTCGTGGGCATCTTGCTCTACGCCTTGCTGGGCAAGCTGGCTGACGTGTTTGCCAAGACGCTGGAAAGCTACTGGCTGAGATGGCACCCCGGTTATCAGGCCTGATGCTCCAACGTTTAAAAGCTCACATTTTTATAGCTGCTAGCGCTTGCTCCATAAGCGCGGGAGGGCATTTTGACTAATCATTCATCTTCACAACCCCAAGGCGTGCGCCTGGAAGTGCGTGGCGTGGACAAACGCTACGGCGCGCGCAGCGTGCTCCACAAGGCCGACCTGGTCATCGAGCCGGGCGAATTCGTCGCCATCGTGGGCCGCAGCGGCTGCGGCAAGAGCACGCTGCTGCGCCTGGTGGCGGGGCTGGAATCGGTCTCGGGCGGCACCATCCGCATCGACGGCGAGGGCGTGAGCGGCCTGAGCGACACCACCCGCATCATGTTCCAGGACTCGCGCCTGCTGCCCTGGAAGCGCGTGGCCGATAACGTGGCCCTGGGTCTGCCACCTGCGCAGCGCGGCGCAGCCGCCGACGTGCTGGCCCGCGTGGGCCTGGGCGACCGGCTGCACGAATGGCCCGCGCGCCTGTCTGGCGGCCAGCGCCAGCGCGTGGCACTGGCGCGCGCCCTGGTGCACACCCCGCGCCTGCTGCTGCTCGACGACCCCCTGGGCGCGCTGGATGCTCTCACCCTCATCGAAATGCACCGGCTGATTGAAGGGCTGTGGCGCAGCACCGGCTTCACGGCGCTGCTCGTCACCCACGACGTGCAGGAAGCCGTGGCCCTGGCCGACCGTGTGGTGCTGATCGAAGACGGCCAGATTGCGCTGGACCAGCGCATCGACCTGCCGCGCCCCCGCGTGCACGGCGATGCGGCGTTTGCGCAACTTGAAAAACGCATCCTCGACCGCGTGCTGCAAAAGCCCGACCCCGAACCCGCAGCCCCCGCAGGCTGGCCCGGCGTGCCCGCCCACGGCCTGCGCTGGGCGGTGTGAACCCCTTTCACTTTTCCCCCATCCACGGACTTTTCAAGGAGAAAACCATGTCCATCCAAGCCATCAACGTACGCAACCAGTTCAAGGGCAAAGTGCGCGAAATCATCCGCGGCGATGTCGTCTCTGAAGTCGATGTCGAAACGCCTTGGGGCGTCGTCACCTCCGTCATCACCACCCGCTCGGTAGACGACCTGGGTCTGGTGGTCGGCTCTGACGTGGTGGCGCTGGTCAAGTCGACCGAGGTGTCCATCGCCAAGCTGTGAGGGGACGCAGTCGCCAGATTTTGAATGGAAGTCAGGCTCCAGCGCTTTCTGGTCAAGCGCCAATAGCTATTATTTTGATAGCTTGCGGCGCCCCGCCTATCTGGCACGAACCCTGGGGCCATTGGCCCCAGATGCGTGCTGGCGGCCTACAATCGGCGCCATGACGACCCTCCTTGCATACACCACCGCTGTCCTGGCATCGCTGCTTTACGCAGCGGCTTGCGCGCGTGCGGCGGGCAGGAAGACTGCGCGTTGTCAGCAGACGCCAGCACATTCCTGAGCCCGGCGGCACTCTCTCTCCTCATCCTCTTTCAGCGCAACCATCCACCGCCGGGCACCAGCTTTGCGCGGTAGTGGCCGTCTGTTCCCGCTGGGCGACAGCCGCATTTGATGGAGTGCCAATTCATGCATGCAGCCGCAGTTGTTGATGATGTTGTTGTGGTTCACGGCGAGCGCACGCTCACCGATCTGGACCATTCCCGCCTGATCAGGCTGGCGGGCCACCGGCTTCCCCCCGTTCTGGATGATCTGCTGGCCCAGGCAGACATCACCAGCTCGCGCACCGTGCGCGCGGATGTGGTCACGATGTATTCGCGCGTCGAACTGTTGGATGTGCACACCCGCAGGCGCCAGGTGGTGACCCTGTGCTACCCGCAAGACGCGGAACCGGCCGCCAGTTTCATCTCGGTGCTGTCTCCTGTGGGCATCAGCCTGCTGGGGCTTCGGGAGGGGGATGTGGCCAGGTGGCAGACACCCCACGGCGAAGAATGCGCGGCCGTGATCGAGTGCATTCAGTTCCAGCCCGAGGCCTCGGGCGACTACCACACGTAGCCGCCGCTTCAGCAACTGCAGCGCCCGCTGCCGCCCGGGACCACCGTGCCCGCACTCATTGCCCTTCACGCCGGCGCCACATCAGGTGGCCGCCGCTGCACGGGTGCGCACGGCCCCATCACAACGACAACAAGGATACGCCCGCCATGACCCTTCGCTCCATCCTCGCCGTCACCGACTTTTCTTCCAAAGGCTGCCACGCCATCGCCCGCGCTGCGCTGCTGTGTGCCGAGCACCGCGCCACGTTGAAGCTGGTGTACCTGGCCCACCCCGACGAGGCGCCGCCACCGGATGCGGCCGTGCGCCTCGCGCAGCATGCGCTGCAGCTCAGGCAGCGGCACCACATCACAGTGCAGGCCGCAACCCGCATGGACCTCACGGCGGCGGATGTGGCCCGCGAAGCCGCCGATGCCGACCTGGTGGTGTGGGGCACCGCTCCGCTGCGGGGGCTGGCCGCCTGGTTCCGCACCCACCCCGCCGTGCGCATGCTGCGCGCATGCCAGCGGCCGGTGCTGGTGGTGCGCAAAGCGGCGGCACAGCCGTACCAGAGTCTTCTGGTGGCGGTGGATTTTTCGCAGGTGTCGCAGCGCCTGGTGGAACTGGGCTCTGCGCTGCAGCCGTCGGCACGCATCGAGCTGTTTCACGCCATCGACACGACCAACGAGGGCAAGCTGCGCTATGCCGAGGTGTCCGAACGCGCCATCCGCGCATACCGCGAAGAGTGCCAGCGGTTTGCGCAAGACAGGATGTTCACGCTGGCCGACTCGTATGACGCGCGCCGCAACCGTCTGTCCTCCACCATCGGCCGGGGCGACCCCGCCCGGCAGGTGGTGGTGCAGCAGCAGCACACGGCGGCCGACCTGATCGTGGTGGGCAAGCACCCGGCTTCCCTGCTGTCGGACCTGGTGTTTGAGAGCGTGGCCCATCGCATCCTGCGCCACGCGCCCACCGATGTGCTGGTGGTGCCGCATGGTTACCAGCCCGCCACCAACGCGACGCCCGCACAGCGCCTGGCCACAGACCTGCCTACGCGCCGCGTGAAGGCAGGCCAGCCCCGCCTGCCGCGCTATCCCAACCCGGCGGCGCAGATCGGGCGATCCTGATCTGTTTGTGATCTTGCCGTTGCCGTGTGGTCAAAGCGATGCATGGGGCCCGCAGCCAGCCGGCAGGCCGTCCGCGCCAAGGCCTTGATCGCCGCGGTCAACGACACGGCCGCCTGGTCGTAGCCGTGCCAGGGGCCGTTGCCGGTGCCAATCGTGGGCAAGGCCTTTGCCCCCATTCTGCAAGCCAACGGCGGCGGGGCGCTGCTCAACGTGCTGTCGGTGGCTTCGTGGATCAATGGCGGTGAACTGGCGGCGTACTCGGCCAGCAAATCGGCCGCCTGGTCGCTGACCAACGCGCTGCGCCAGGAACTGGCCGCACAAAAAACGCAGGTGCTGGGCTTGCACATGGCCTATGTCGATACCGATCTGACACGTGGCTTTGATGTGCCCAAGACCAGCCCCGAGCAGATTGTTCAGCGCGCGCTGGATGGGCTGGAGGCCGGCGCAGAAGAAGTGCTGGCCGATGAGCTGACCCAGCGCCTGAAGCAGGCCATGACGGCAGAGCGCCCCGGCTATCTGCAAGCGCAGCACGCCTGAGCCCGCGCAAGGCACCTGCGTCTGGGGCCGTGGTGCCCCAGGCGCACCCCGCAGGCGTTTTGGCCTGGCGCGAAGCCGTTATGGCCGCAGCCAGATCTTGAGCGTGACATACAGCGCGTAGCCAAACGCCAGCACGCACCACAGCAGAAAAAACACGTTGGCCCAGTACGGGCCGGCCTGTTCCGCCAGCGTGTAAATCTGCCCCGCACAGCCCTTGCCCACGCAAGGCACCTCGCCCCGCGCCAGCGCACGCAGCAGGGCAAACAGCAAATAGCAACCCACAGCGCCCAGCACCAAAAAACCCACAGGCCCCACCATGCCCTGGGTGGGCTCGCCGTTGCGGTCCCGATACTCTTGGCGGAGCAGCTTTTGGCCGTGCCGGTAAAAGACGAAGCCGACCAGCAGCATCAGTGCGTAGTACAGAAACGTGAGCATGGCGGGCTGGTGGTGTAGCGCTGCGAGGGCAGGGGGGTGGTGCCGATGGTAACTGCAGGGCCGATGTATGGGGTGGGTGTGCGCGGAGGGGGGCAAGGCTCCAGGCACAAGCAACTTAGCCCCCGCACGCTCCGGCCTCATGCATGCCCGCATGAATTTTTAATCAAATCGGCATCCAGCGCTTATCACTCAAGCGCTGGATGCTATCTATTTGGTAGCGGTGGACAGTGTGGTGCTGGCGGGCAGGCAGCCTGCAAAGCCCTGCGGCCCGGGGGCAGACACCTCGGTCAGCGCCAGCTCGTCCATGCGGTCGTTCTGGCCCGGTATCTTGGTCAGCCGCTGCCCGTTTTGCCAGCGCCACTGCTGGCCGTCAAAGCTGTAGACGAAGGTGTGCGTGCGGTTGGAAAGCAGGTGCGCCGGGGTGAGGGTGATGGCCTGGGCTTCCGCCTCTGTCGCAGCGGTGGCGCGTGCCTCGTTGTCCTTGATGACGATCTTGCCCACAAACGGCGTCACGGCCGATTCAGTGGCCATCACCTCCGGCTGTACCTGGGCCGGGCTGTAACCCGTTTTCGTCCAGACGCTGTTCCCCGCAATATCGGCCTTGCCCACATGCGGCGTGCGTGCCGCCACAAACTGCGTGCCCGCCTGCACCAGCGTGGCAAAGCTTTCGTTGGCCTGCTGTGTGGCAGCGGCTGGCTGCTGGGGGGCAGACTGCGGCTTGCACGCGGCCAGTGCGGCGCAGGCGGCTGCCAGGCACAGGGCCGTGCGCAGGCGCGTAGCGGGGTGTTGGTGCACAGCGGGTTGTAGGTGCAGAGACTGGTGCCTCATGGTGCCAGCCGCTCGCGCACCCAGTCGGTGCCGTCCAGCCGGTAGCGCAGGCGGTCGTGCAGGCGGCTCTTGCGGCCTTGCCAAAACTCCCACTGGTCGGGCTTCAGGCGGTAGCCGCCCCAGTGCGGTGGGCGCGGGGGCTTCAGCATGAACTGCGCGCCGTATTTGGCCGCATTGGCCACCAGCACGCCGCGCCCCGCAATCACCTGGCTTTGCGGGCTGGCCCAGGCGCCAATGCGCGAATCGAGCGGGCGGCTGTGGAAGTATTCGTCGCTTTCCTCGTCGCTCACCTTTTCCACCACGCCTTCAATGCGCACCACGCGCTCCAGCTCCACCCAATGGAACTGGATGGCGGCGTAGGGGTTGCCCGCCAGTTGGCGGCCCTTGCGGCTGTCGTAGTTGGTAAACCAGACAATGCCGCGCTCGTCATAGCCCTTGATCAGCACGATGCGCGTGCTGGGCCGCATATCGCTGCCCACCGTGGCCAGCGTCATGGCGTTGGGCTCCGGCACTTCGGCGCTGATGGCTTCTTTCAGCCATTGGTCAAACTGTTGCAGGGGGGCGGCGTGCGAAGCGTCTTCGTTCAGCTCGGCACGCTCGTAGCTCTTGCGAAGGTCTGCGATGGATGTGGTCATCCCGCCATTGTGCAATGCACGCGCCCGCCCAGCGCTGCGCTGGGGCAAGGGCAGGGCAGGGAATGGACCCTGCGCAATCTCGACTGCCAGCAGAAAAACGCTGGTTCGGATTTAATCCCGCCACTGTTTTGCCGCCCAGCCGCATGGCTGTGCGCTGACTCCTGATCCCCCACCGGAGAACCCCACGATGCCCACCTTGAACATCAACGGCAAAGATACTGCCGTCAACGCCGACGACTCCACCCCCATCCTCTGGGCCTTGCGCGACACGTTGGGCATGACCGGCACCAAGTTTGGCTGCGGCCAGGCGCTGTGCGGGGCCTGCACCGTGCACCTGAACGGCGCGCCCGTGCGCTCGTGCGTCACTCCCATCTCGGCCGCCGTGGGCCAGAAGATCACCACCATCGAAGCCATTGCCGCCGATGACAAGGTGGGCAAGGCCGTGCATGCCGCCTGGGTGAAACACGACGTGGCCCAGTGCGGCTACTGCCAAAGCGGCCAGATCATGAGCGCCACCGCGCTGCTCAAGGGCAAGAAGAAACCCACCGACGCCGACATCGACGCCGCCATGGCGGGCAACGTGTGCCGCTGCGGCACCTACGTGCGCATACGCGCCGCCATCCACGACGCCGCCAAGTCTTTGGCCTGATCGGTTCAAAAAAACTCTTCTGGCGTCGTTGCTGCGTCTTGTCGTACTGGTAGTACTGCCTGCGACACAGCGCCTAGCCAGAACCGCTTCGCTGAGTTTTTTTGCCCCGCTCTCCACATCCAACCCCCTCCCAAGAACACCGAGCAGGAGAACACCATGCATTTCGACGCTCAAACCGCCCGCGCCCACATGCCAAAAGGCCTGGTAGCGCTGATGGATCAAGCGCAAGGCGCTATCAATACCGAAGCAAATGCCGCCGCCACCGAAGGCGTGGCACGCCGCACCTTCCTCAAGGCCGCAGCCGCATCCGGCTTTGCGCTGGGGGCTTACCCGCTGGTGGCCACCGCTCAAGGTGCAGGCACAGCGCCTGCCGGGCTCAAGCCTTTCGAGCAGCCTTCGGCCTTTGTGCGCATTGACACCGATGGCACCGTCACCGTCACCATCAACCGCCTGGACTTTGGCCAGGGCGTGCAAACCGGCCTGCCCATGATCCTGGCCGAAGAGCTGGACGCTGACTGGAGCAAAGTGCGCAGCGTGCACGGCGACGCCAACCCCGCCTATGCCGACCCGGCCTTTGGCATGCACCTCACGGGCGGCTCCAACTCTCTCAAAAACTCGTACACCCAGTACCGCGAGCTGGGTGCCCGCACCCGCGCCATGCTCGTGTCTGCCGCTGCCGCGCAATGGGGTGTGGACGCATCCACCCTGCGCACCAACGCAGGCTTTGTGGTGGGCCCCGGCGGCAAAAAGCTGGCCTACGGCGCGCTGGCCGAGGCCGCCATGCAGCAGCCCGTGCCCGAGAAGGTCACCCTCAAAGACCCCAAGCAGTTCCGCATCATCGGCAAGCCCACCACGCGGCTTGATGCCCAGGCCAAATCCAGCGGCCAGCAAGACTACGGCATTGACGTGCGCCTGCCCGGCATGCTCACGGCCGTGGTGGCCCGCCCACCCGTGTTTGGTGCAAAGCTCAAGTCGCTGGACGACAGCACCGCCAAAGCCATCAAGGGCGTGAAAGCCGTGCTGCGCGTGCCCACCGACCGCGGCGGCGAAGGCGTGGCCATCATTGCCGAAGGCTACTGGCCCGCCAAGCAGGGGCGCGATGCGCTCAAGGTGGAATGGGACACGGTCAGCGTGGAGAAACCCGACACCGCCCAGTTGCTCACCCAGTACCGCGCTCTGGCCCAAAAAACCGGCGCCATCGCCATCCCCGCCGATGTGGCCGCGCTGGCCAATGCGCCGCAAAAAATCAGCGCCGAGTTCACCTTCCCCTACCTGGCACACGCGCCCATGGAGCCGCTGAACTGCACCGTGAAGCTCGATGGCGATAAGGCCGAGCTGTGGATGGGCACCCAGATGCCTGGCCTGGACGCCATGGCCGCCGCCAAGGTGCTGGGCGTGCAGCCCCAAAACGTGAAGGTGCACACCCAGATGGCCGGTGGCGGCTTTGGCCGCCGCGCCATCCCCACCAGCGACTACGTGGTCGAAGCCTGCGGCGTGGCCAAGGCCGCGCGCACCGCAGGCATCACCGCCCCCGTGCGCACCCTGTGGAGCCGCGAGGACGACATCAAAGGCGGCTACTACCGCCCCATGCACGTGCACCGCGCCGAGATCGGCTTCGACGCCCAGGGCAACATCCTGGCGTGGGACCACGTCATCGTCGGCCAGTCCATCGTCAAAGGCACACCGTTTGAAGCCTTCATGATCAAAAACGGCGTGGATTCCACGGCGGTGGAGGGCATGAAAGAGCCCTACAACATCCCCATGCGCCTCTCGGTACACCACCCACAGGTCAACGTGCCCGTGCTGTGGTGGCGCAGCGTGGGCAGCACCCACACCGCCTACGCCATGGAAACCCTGCTGGACGAAGTGGCGCGTGCGACGAAGCAAGACCCCGTGGCCTACCGCCTGCGCCTGATGGGTGACAAGCACCCCCGCCACAAGGCTGCCCTGCAACTGGCGGTGGACCAATCCGGCTACGGCAAAAAGAAACTCGCCGCAGGCCGCGCCTGGGGCGTGGCGGTGCACGAGTCGTTCAGCTCCGTGGTTGCGTACGTGGTGGAAGCCTCCGTCAGCAAAGACGGCACGCCCAAGCTGCACAGCGTGACCGCTGGCGTGCACTGCAATCTGGCCGTCAACCCCAAGAGCGTGGAAGCCCAGGTGCAGGGCGGAGCGCTGATGGGCCTGTCGATGTGCCTGCCCGGTGCCGCCATCACCTTGAAGGACGGCGTGGTGGAGCAAAGCAACTTCGGCGACTTCGCCGTGCCCCGCATCACCGACATGCCCCAGGTGGCCGTGCACATCGTGCCAAGCGCCGAACCACCTACCGGCATGGGCGAGCCTGGGTTGCCACCGCTGGCACCTGCGTTTGCGAATGCGGTGGCGCGGTTGACGGGCAAGACGCCGAGGGAGTTGCCGTTTAAGTTGGCTTGATCGGGTTGGATGAAACTAGAGCGCCGGGTTTGAAAAAGCCCGGCGCTTTTTTTATGGCTTATTCGGGTGCGCCAGTTCGCTGAAGTAATTCCCTGGGGAAAGGGTCTGAGGAGACTAGTCAAGCTGACGTGACCTCGACGAGCTTGCCGGCCTGATCAGCCCGCTTTGTCGAGAGTCCCAACACTGCGAAGTGATTGGCGCTGGGCGTAGGTCTCCGCGACAAAGTCAATGAAGGCTACAGCAGACGCTACCGCCAATCGGGCGTGCCTCGGTTGCAAGCCGCGATGCTGTCCGTCCCGGCCATGCCCGGTGCCGTACAACCCGCGGAGCTGGGCCAAGTTGTTGGTAAGCTGGGTCAGATTGCGCAGGATCAGTCGGATGTTGTCTGCCCCCTTAGTCTCGTCGGTGATGCCCTCAGGTACAAGTTGAAGCTCCTTAGTCACCTTCTTTGTGAGCTCACCCAAGTCTTCTGACTTCGTGAAAAGCACACCGCGCTTATTCAGTAGCGACTTGCAGCAGGACTCAACCAGCTCCTTCGCTGTGCCGATCGCAAGCGCTGGATCTCGATCAACAGCCTGCTCCAGACGCTCGATCTCTTTGGCCATCCATCCCGCATCCAGCGCATCGGCAACTGTTCTGGCTCGCATTACCGCCCGGGCTGTCTGATTTCGCAGCGGGCGGTATGAAAAGCGCGGGCGGCCCGCGATGAACTCTTCTTCAATGATCTCCCAACCAGTCTGACGCAGTTGGTCGTTGAAGTGGCTCACCAGCTTGATAGCCTCGTCACGATTTGGCCGAACCACCGGGTGCACGATCTCGCACAGGAAACGCAGGAAGGCCTCGGGTGGGCCCTCGAGCAATCGGAAGCGATCGTCCGTGTAGACCCAGTCGCTTTCCCAGTCGTCGTTGCTGAAGCGGTGCTGCCATATGTCTCCGGCGGCATCCTTATATCGTGAGTCATTGGAGGGGAGACTCTTGAGGTTGTATAGCCGGCTGAGGAATTCGACGTCGTCGAGGGTACCGAACCAAGCAACTCTCTCCAGCCTAAGACCGTCGACGATGTTCTGTCGAATCTGGCGCGGCAACGCGATATCCTTTTGAAGTGCATCTATATGCACATCGGTGCGCCAATCGGACCGTGTCGCTTTCGCGGGCACAAAGCGGACTGAGTACCAGTCCTGTGTCTCCGGCTCGAGGACGGTCTTCAGTCGTGCGGCGATCTGCTCTTCCACCTGACTGCGGCGTGGTCCCAAACTCGCAAACTCAGAAGATGGCAGCTCAAGACGCACCTCGTAGAGGTCCGTGCCCCCGTTCCAGTTGTCGTATCCCACTTGCTCGATGCTCGCCGGGCAACGGCGCAGAAGTGCGGCTGCTTCATCGAGATAGCAGGTCGTGCACGGTAGCGAGTGTCTGTTCAAGTGTGTCCATGTCTTATCCCTGTTTAGCTCTAAGTGCTTCGTCTGGTTCTTATATCCGGCCGCACGCACACTTGCCTCCTTCCATGTCACTTTGGTAGCTACCCTAGGCATTCGAATCTGAATGACTTAGTCCAGCCTAGAGCGGCTTAATCCATCTATTTCTACGCACCTTGCTGATCTGAAAACAAAAACGTTTTCACTGCTGCGTGTGGACATCAAGCAAATCGGTGCACTACCGATTTTTTAGATTACAGAGATGATTTTGACTACCAAGGCACGTTATGGGCAGTCGCCAATTGCTGGTGTCACTCCGTATATTTGGCTGCGCTTAATCCTTGAGGTTCACGCCCAAATCACCCAGCTTTTTCGCAAATGAGTCCCTGCGTTTCGCCGCCTTGGCCGCAGTTTCGGTGGCGGCTTGGATGGCCTTGGGGCCTTTATTGGCAGCCGCTTTGATCAACCCAAACTTGTGGGCGGCATCTGTCTCGGCCCGCTTGAACGTGGCAATCAGTTCAGCATGGGCAATGGGTAGATTCACAGTGGCTCCCCTATCAATCAGCGTCGTGATTCTTAAATTTGGACGTTGGTGCGAAGCAAGGCGGTTCTCAGTTCGCGAGTGGCGGGTTTGGCAATATCCACCTTTTGCACCGCCAGGTCGAATGAAGAGCCGGGCTTGATGCTAGTGGGCAGTATCTTTTTGGCTGGCAGCTTGGCGGGGTAGGTGCCTTTAGCCGGACACATGCGAACGGAAAACCCGAATTCGTCGAGTAGGCCTTTCGCATACAGCTCCGCCAATTGGTGAAACGATACGAAGGTGGAGCGTTTCACGTCTTTGAATCCGGGCTGGCTGACGTCGCGAACGAGCTCGAATTTGCCCAGCGAGTCGCGCTGTGTATCGGTAAAAGGATGCAGCAAGAAAGTCTGACGAACGCCATCCTTTTTGGACACCACAGTGTGCTCGACGGCTATATCGGTTAACAGCATATTTTTCTATCTCCGCGAGTTGCAGTTTGCACGGCGGCATCAGTCGGCGTACCGCCCAAAGTCGCAGATTTTGTTTTCAAACCCCGTCACCGAGGTGCGCGATGCGGGCAAAAATCACCCGAAGGGCGAGGACTGTAACTGAAGGGCCGCCAATGGGCGATCCGCGTTGTATGGCAAACCGACCGCTTCGGATTGACAACTGCTGGCTCATGGAAAGCGGGCAAAAGCCCGAAAGCTGTCTGAAAGCCGCATGGAGTCGTTCTTGGCGCTGTGGCCAGTGGGGTGCAAAGATACTGGGCTGGTCGCGGCGCAGTTTGCCGGCCACATCACAGCCGTTGCCGCGCAGCGATGCCATGATCTGACTTGCCTTCAAATCCAGCATTCCCTCATCCACTCCATGTATCTCACCCCACTCACCGTCCTCATCCTCGCCTCGGGCCGTGGCGAGCGTTTCAAAGCGTCGGGCGGCAGCGTTCACAAATTGCAGGCCTTGCTGGCGGGCAAGCCGGTGTTGCAACACACGCTGGACGCCGTGCGCGACAGCGGCTTGCCGTGGCATGTGGAGGATGCAGGGCACCCTGGCATGGGCGATTCGATTGCCGCCGCTGTGCGTCACACGTCCAACGCTGCTGGCTGGCTGGTGTTGCCGGGCGATTTGCCGCTGGTGCAGCCCACCACGCTGCAGACCATGGCGCAGGTGCTGCTGGATCAACGGACCGTGGTGGCGTGGCCGGAGTTTGCGGGCGAGCGGGGGCACCCTGTGGCGTTTGGAGGGGATTGCCTGCCTGACTTGTTGGCTTTGCAAGGCGAAAAAGGCGCTGCGCCGGTGGTGCGCAAGTGGGCAGAGCAGGGGCGGGGGCTGGCTGTGCCGGTGCAGGACGAAGGCGTGGTTACGGACATTGATACCGTGGATGCGCTGGCGCGGGCCGAGGCGCTTTGGCGCCAACGCCAGGCTGCGGGGTGATCAACCCCTAGGCCCGTGGCAGGCACTGCTGCCATCAAGGTTCTGGCATATCAAAAAAGCCGCTGTGGTTGCAGCGGCTTTTTGCTTGGTAGGGCAGCAGCGCGGCCCAAAGACCGTTGCCATGCGCAAGGCGTGCTGGGTTTATTTGGCCGTAATCACCGCGCAGGCCAGTCGGGGCCCGGCGTTGCCGGTGGGTTGGGTGGTGTAGTCGTCGGGGTCGCGGTGCACGATGAGGCCCTTGCCCACGATGTTGTTGGCGGTGCTGCCCACGCGAATGCTGCGTGATTCAAATTGGAAGCTGACGGTGCCGTTGGCATCGGCCTTCAGGCTGGGCAGGTCGCCGGTGTGGTGATCCCCCTTGCCGTGGTGGCCATGGGGTTTGCCGCCGGGGTTGAAGTGGCCGCCGGCGCTCATGCCGTCGCCGCTGCTGCAGTCGCCTTTTTCGTGAATGTGAAAGCCATGTTCGGCACCGGGCTTGAGGCCGGTGATGGTGCCTGACACCTTCACCACATCACCCGTTTGCGCAAACTGCACGGTGCCTGCGGTGGTGTTACCCCGGGTGGGCTGCAACTGTGCGGTGGCCGTGGGGCCTGCGTTGTAGCTGGCGCAGCCTGCCAGCGCGGCCACGGCGGTAGCTGCCAAGACAAAGCGAAGATTCATCACATGCTCCTGGAGTGAAGGGAAGGGGTGGGCCGCCGCTTGCGTTGTGATGGGCGCTGGGCAGCCGCAAGGCCATGGTACGCACGGCTGGTGCATTGTGGGTAGGGGTGGGCCACAAAGCCGGTGGCAAGAGGTGTGGAAATGTTTTGAATACTGTATAAAAATAAGGGGTATCTATTTAGCTCCAGTGGCATCAGAATAGCTGGATGGAAACCCAGATGCTAACGCCAACTCCTGGACAGGACTACCCCCGCACCTGGAACGAATTTCTTGACTGGTTTGCCACCGAAGAGGCT
>NZ_CAXIAK010000070.1:0-18156 GCF_964021665.1 uncultured Acidovorax sp. | reverse complement strand
AGAACACCGGGGAGAGCCAATCGGATACCATTGCTGGATGAAATCACAGTATCAATGGGGCTGCTGGAGCTAAATAGATACCCCTTAAATTCATACAGTGAACCTGCAATCCAAACTCGCCATCCTGGCCGATGCGGCCAAGTACGACGCTTCGTGTGCATCGAGCGGCGCTGCGCCGCGCAACTCGGTGGGCGGGCGCGGCATGGGCTCGACCGAGGGCATGGGCATCTGCCACAGCTACGCGCCGGACGGGCGGTGCATCTCGCTGCTCAAGATCCTGCTCACCAACTTCTGCCAGTACGACTGCCTGTACTGCGTGAACCGTGTGACCAGCAACGTGCCCCGGGCGCGCTTCACAGTCGGTGAGGTGGTGCAGCTCACGCTGGACTTTTACCGCCGCAATTGCATCGAGGGGCTGTTCCTCTCCAGCGGCATCATCCAGAGCCCCGACTACACCATGGAGCAGGTGGTGGAGGTGGCCCGCGTGCTGCGCGAGGCGCACGACTTTCGCGGCTACATCCACCTCAAGACCATTCCCGACGCATCGCCCGAGCTGATGCAGCGCGCGGGCCGCTATGCGGACCGCCTGTCCATCAACATCGAGCTGCCCACGGCCGAGAGCCTCACTGCCCTGGCGCCCGAGAAAAACAGCGCCGCCATCGACCGATCCATGGCCCGCATGGCGGTGCACATTGGCGAATCGCGCGCGGCGCGCAAGGAGCAAGCCGCGCAGGCCATCGTGTCGATGCCGCAATCGCGCACCACGCGCCGGGCCAGCGCGCCGCTGTTTGCGCCCGGCGGGCAAAGCACGCAGATGATCGTGGGGGCCGATGCGACGGACGACCGCACCATCCTCGCCACCAGCGCACGGCTGTACGGCACGCACCGGCTGCGGCGGGTGTACTACTCGGCCTTCAGCCCCATCCCCGACGCCGCGCGCGCCCTGCCGCTGGCCGCGCCGCCCACGGTGCGCGAGCACCGGCTGTACCAGGCCGACTGGCTGATGCGCTTTTACGGCTTCACCCACGATGAGATCGTTCCCCCCTCTCAGGTGGGCATGCTGGCGCTGGACATGGACCCCAAGCTGGCCTGGGCGCTGGCGCACCGCGAGCGTTTTCCGGTGAACCTGAACACCGCCCCGCGCGAGCTGCTGCTGCGCGTGCCAGGCTTTGGTGTGCAGACGGTAGACCGTCTGCTGGCCGCCCGCCGCGTGCGACGCCTGCGGCATGCCGACCTGGCGCGGCTGCATGTGCCGCTCAAAAAGGTGCTGCCGTTTGTGGAGGCGGCCGACTACCGCCCCGGCCGGGCTTTGGAGGCTGCTGATTTGGCTGCGCACCTGGCGCCGCCGCCGGTGCAACGCAGCCTGTTTTGAGCCGGAGCGGAACACATGCAGCGCAACACCATCACGCTGGAGCACCCCACCGACTGGCAAGGCTTTCGCACCGCCGCACGCGCCCTGGTGCAAGCCCACGTGCCCCCGCAAGCCGTGGACTGGCGCTGCCAGGCCGATGCCGCTGAAGATCTGTTTGCTCCAGAGGCCGCCAGGCACAACGCCCTGCCACCGCCAGCCCCCGATGCGCCCCCGCTGCGCGTCCCCCCCGACTTTGTGCGCCTGTGCGAGCAGCTCATCCTGCACCGCGACCCCGCCCGCTTTGCGCTGATGTACCGCCTGCTCTGGCGCATGGCGCAAGGCGGCGATATGGCAAGAGCAGCGCGGCACGACCCGCTGGACGCAGACCGCATGCAGGCCCACCACATGGTCCGCGCCGTGCGGCGCGACATGCACAAGATGCACGCCTTTGTGCGCTTTCGGCCCGTGGTGGAACCCGATGGGCAGACCCTGCACATGGCCTGGTTCGAGCCCGACCACTACATCACCGAAGCCAATGCGGGCTTCTTCATCCGCCGCTTCACGCAGATGCGCTGGGCCATCCTCACGCCCGACGCCAGCGTGCGCTGGGACGGTCAGCATCTGCACACCGGCCCCGGCGCGCAGCGCAGCGACGCGCCGCTGCCCGATGCGGGCGAGGCCCTGTGGCTCACCTACTACCGCCACATCTTCAACCCCGCGCGGCTCAAGCTCACGATGATGAAAAAAGAGATGCCCACGCGCTACTGGCACAACCTGCCCGAGGCCGCGCTCATCACCGAGCTGGCGCAGACCGCGCACGAACGCAGCGCCAAGATGGTGGAGGCCGAGGCCACCGTGCCGCGCAGGCGCATTGCGGGCAAGGAAACACGGGCGTAAAAAAACCACCCGGCTGGTGCCCAACAAAGGGGCAGAGCGGGGTGGCGATGCGCTGGGTTCGCGTCAGCGACTCAGCCAGAAAACCCTGGCCTCAATGCTGGTGCCCGTGCGCGCCATGCACATGGCGGTGGGCAATTTCTTCCGCCGTGGCTGCCCGCACGGCGGTGACCTTGCAGCTGAATTTCAGCGCCTGGCCCGCCAGGGGGTGGTTGCCGTCCAGATGCACTTCGGGGCCCTTGATCTTGACCACGTTGAACACGGCAGGCTGTCCGTCGTTGCCCACGCCTTGCAGCTGGCCGCCCACCTTCACGCCGGGCGGAAACTCGCTCTTGGGAATGGTGCGCACCAGGCTTTCGTCACGCGCGCCAAAGGCGTCTTCCACCGCCAGGTCCAGCGTGGTGGCAAAGCCCACGGCCTGGCCTTCCAGCGCGGCTTCCACCTTGGGGAAGATGTTTTCATAGCCACCGTGCAGGTAGGCCAGGTTGCCCGAGTCCAGGGGCTTGCCCTGGGGCGTGGTCACCTTGTAGGTCAGGGTGACGGCGGAGTCTTTGGTGATGTTCATGCGCCCGATTTTCCTCCAAGGGATGTCCTGTATCACCTTCGCGAGTCGGTGATAGTGCGGATCGGGATGGGCCGCAAGGCGCTTTTTGCAGCCAATAGCCCGGCTATTGGCAAGAAAAGCAACACAGCGGACCGCCCGAGACCGCGCTATCGCGGATCGCAGGGAGTGATGCAGGCCATCCCAGGCGCCGCCACTGGGCTGGGCACCTCGTCCTGCGTCTGCCCCGGGTAACGCGCAAAGCGCCGCGCCTCAGGCCCGTGCACCGGGTCGCTCTCTGCCCAGGGCCAGCCGCCGAACTGGGTGCGGCGGTAGTCCTGCATGGCCTGCATGATTTCCTGCTGCGTGTTCATCACAAAGGGGCCGTACTGCGCCACGGGCTCGCCAATCGGGCGGCCTTGCAGCAGCAGGCATTCCACGGCCGTGGTGCCGGTGTTGACCAGTTCCCAGTCTTGCGAGGCAACCACTTCCAGCGCCGCGTGGTCGCGGATGGCCTGCGGGCCCACCGCAAGGCCGTCGCCCACAAAGTAGTACAGCATGCGGCGCGTGCCCTGGCCGGTGGCGGCGGGCAGCGTCCAGCGGGCACCGGGCTCCAGGTGCAGCGTCCAGATGGCCACGTCGGCTTCCGGCTGGGACGCCCAGGACTCGGGCGGCGGGCTCAGCGGTGCGTCGGCACCGGGCAGCGCACCGGCCACCACGGTCACGGTGGTCAGGCGGCCGTCGGCATCGCGGTGCTGCAGGCGCGGAATGCGCTCGTTCCAGAGCATGGTGAAGTGCGGCTCCACCATCTTGTTCCGGGCGGGCAGGTTCAGCCAGATCTGGAAGAGTTCGAGCGGGTTGGGCTCGGTGGCGTTGAGCAGCGGGAACATTTCCGAATGCTGGATGCCCTTGCCCGCCGTGACCCACTGCACATCGCCCCCGCCAAAGCGGGCGGCTGCGCCCAGCGAATCGGCATGGTCGATGAGCCCCTTGCGCACCAGCGTCACCGTTTCAAAGCCGCGGTGCGGGTGGCCCGGAAAGCCGGGCACGGTCTCGCCGTGGTACATGCTCCAGCCGTCCTTGCGGCTGAAGTCGCTGCCGATCTGGCGGCCTTCCAGCGGCACGGCGGGCGCAAAGGCGCCATTGCCTGCGGGGTAGGCGTCGTCGTGGTGGGCGCAGAAAAGGAAGGGGTCCATCGTGGGCCACAGCGGGCCCAGGGGCTGGGCTTGCAGCACGGGCAGCGGGGCGGTGGCAGCGGTGGAGGGCGATGTCATGCAGGGCTCCTGGTGGAATGCGCCACCCCCAACGGGCGGCCGATACCGTGAATATGGGGCCAACCGGGCCAGCGCAACAGTGCGGCGGCTGGAACAGTGCGGTGCATGCAGTGTGACAGTCGCGCCGGGCAGCCGCACCGGGCGGTCAGCGCACACCCTGCTGCGTGGCCAGTTCGCGCAGCGGCGCATCGTTGTAAATCCACAGCCCCCACCGGCCCTGCACCGTGGCCAGCTCGGCTTCGGTGCCGGGCTTTATCCAGGCCAGGCGGCTCTGCGTTCGGGGCAACTCGATGGGCGGGATGTGGGCGGCTTCCGCGCCCATGGGCTTGGCCCAGCCGCTGGACAGGGCAAAGCGGTGGGCGCGCCACGCGTCACCACGGCCCAGCAGGGCGGAGTGGACCAGCAAGGGCTCGATGACAAAGGCCACCGACGCCATCCACAGCACGGCCGCCAATGCCAGGGCGGTTTTGAACAAAGGCACGCTCGGCTGCTGCGTTGCGGAAAGGTTGGAGGCCGGGCTGGGCTCTGGGCGAGAGGCCTTTTGGCGCGCCCACGCCAGCCTGGCCGCCTGCCAGCAGCCAACGCACCCGGGGGCTGATCAGTGGAACATCGTGGGACTGAAGGTGGCGCCATTCCAACAGCTCCTCACCCGGCGGAACGGACGGCGGCGAGGCCGGATGAGACGGGGTAGGCGCGTGGGCAGAGGTCAACATGGGGTGGCAAGAGACAGGCGATGGCGGTGGCCCGCAAAGGGGCGCCCGAGAACGCCACCCGAGGCGTTTATGCCATCTTTTGGGCCTCTAACGCCCAACTGATATGCGCCAGTAGCTATTAAACATGTAGCAAATTGTTCACCCTTTGGGAAATGCCCCCTGAACGGCCTGCATCACACAAGGCCACCCATGCCCAAAGCCCGGCGTGGGCACCCGCCAGCGGCGGTGAGCGGTTAGCGCCTCTGCAGGCCGGCTGCAAGCATCTCCTCAGTGCTTGAGCGATTTGCCCAGCGATGCCCCCCGGCCGTGCAAATAACGCACAGGCGGCGCACAATCCGAAGTGGTTACTTGCGCAGCCCAGGTGCGCCACCATGGCCCACCCTGAAGCACGGCATGCACGGGGCACAGCGCCCTTCCTTCCCGCAAACCGGACTTCCCGATGAACTTCCACCACCTCTCCCTCACCCGCAAGCTGACGATTTCCTTCTCCATTCTGGTGGCGATCATCATCGGGGTGTCCACCCTGTCGGTGGTCAGCCTGAGCGAATCCCAGCGCGATTTCGACAGCTTCGTCAGCGATGAATTCAGCCGCGGCGGGCTGGCCCGTGACGTGCGCGCAGCCACCAGCGCCCGGGCTATTGCCGCACGCAACCTCATCATCCTGAACAGCCCCGAGGACATCCAGGCCGAAACCACGGCGGTCAAAGCCGCCCACGACCGGGTGCAAGAGCGCCTGGGCATGCTCAAGAAAGCCGTCGCCAGCACGCCAGGGGTGTCTTCAGAAGAACGCGCGCTGCTCGACAAAATCGACCAGCTCGAAGCCAGGTACGGCCCGGTTGCGCTCGACATCGTGGCCAAGGCCCTGGCCGGGCAAAAGGATGAAGCCATTGCGCGGATGAACGCGGAGTGCCAGCCGCTGCTCAAACAGCTCATCAGCGCCACGACCGAGTATTCGCGCCTGATCGCCACATCGGGCGCGCAAAAGATTGAGAAATCGGCCGAGCGCTTCAGCGCCAAGCGCCTGATCCTGATCCTGTGCTCGCTGGGCGCAGTGGCGGCGGCCATCGTGCTGGCCACGCTCATCCACCGCAGCCTGATGCGTTCGCTGGGCGCCGACCCGATTGCCTTGCGCGCAGCCGCGCGGCGGGTGGCTTCTGGCAACCTGGGCCCTGTCCCCGGTGCCGCCACAGCACCGGCCAACAGCGTGCTGGCGTCGCTGGGCGACCTGCAGACGGCGCTGGCAGACATCGTGAGCCGCGTGCGCGCGTCGGCCACGTCGATCGAGGCGGGTTCGCTGGAAATCGCATCGGGCAACACCGACCTTTCGCACCGCACCGAGCAGCAGGCCAGCAACCTGCAGCAAAGCGCCTCGTCCATGGAAGAGATGACCGCCACGGTCAAGCAAAACGCCGACACGGCGCAGCAGGCCAGCCAGCTCGCGGCCGAAGCGCGCGCGGCGGCAGAGCATGGTGGCACGGTGGTCAGCCAGGTGGTGACCACCATGAACGAGATCACCACCAGCTCGCGCAAGAGCAGCGACATCATCAGCGTGATCGACGGCATTGCCTTCCAGACCAACATCCTGGCGCTGAACGCCGCCGTGGAAGCCGCCCGCGCGGGCGAGCAAGGGCGCGGCTTTGCTGTGGTGGCGGGCGAAGTCCGCACCCTGGCGCAGCGCAGCGCCCAGGCAGCCAAGGAGATCAAGGGGCTGATCGAGGCCAGCGTGAAAACCGTGGAAACAGGCTCCAGCCTCGTGAACACCGCAGGCAGCGCGATGACCGAGATCGTCGATGAAGTCACGCGGGTGGCCGATTTGATCAGCCAGATCAGCGCCGCCACACGCGAACAAAGCAGCGGCATCAGCCACATTGGCAGCGCGGTGGCCCAGCTGGACCAGTCCACCCAACAGAACGCGGCGCTGGTCGAACAGATGGCCGCTGCCGCCAGCAGCCTGAACCAGCAGGCCCACGGCCTGGTCGAGGCGGTGGCGGTGTTCCAGATGGACGAGCAGCACAGCCGGGCGATACAGGCGCCTGCGGCGCAGCACCGGCCAGCCCCTAAGTCGGCAGCAGCACCGGCACGGCCTGCACCGGTGGCGCCACCGGTGCGCAAGGCCCTGGCCCGCACGGGTGCGGCCACGCCGCCCACCCCAGCAGCGCGCGCCATTGCGGCGCCCACCAGCACATCGGCCCCCAAGGCCAAGGCTGCGCGCGCCCCGGCGGCTGCGCCTCAAAGCGATAGCGATTGGGAGTCGTTCTGACGAAGCGCGCCTGAGCCAGGGCGCAGCCTGCACGCGCCGCAGCGTGCGCCTTGCCCCGCCACGCCGGGCGGGGCTGGGCAAGGCCTAAAGCCCCGCGAATTCAGCGCCCTACGACCGACCAGCCCGCCTTCTGGTTGTTCTTGTCGTTTTCGTATTCCCACGCCGTGCCGCAGCGATCACACACATAGCGGGTGAAGGTGACGGAGCCGCCCGGGCGGTCTTCCTTGCGGTTGCCGCGCTGCACCAGTTCGGGGTGGCCCGGCGCCTTGCGCCAGTTGCGCTGGATGCCCTGGCAGGGCTCGCACAGCGACATGGGTTGGAGTTCACGTTGGCGGGCCAGGTCTTTGGTCATTTGAAGTATCTTGAAAGAAATCGGTGTCTGGCGCTTACTGGGCAAGCGCAACCAGCTATCAAAATTGAAGCAAGTGGCACCACAAAAGCACTGGCGCACAAGCGCGCGGCGGGGGGCGTGATTGTGCCTGAAGGCTGCCGAACCCTGCCCCCGGGGTGGAGCCCGGCAGTTGCGACACTGTGACGCACGACAAAAGCACCGCAGGCATGGGCTCAAGCGCGGGTGGTGCGCCCCAAAGCTTGCGCAAGCCGCTGGTGCGCTTCGCCCTGCCAGTGCGGCGGCAGCTGGTGCTTGGCCTGCAGGTAGTGGTGGGTGAACACGTCCAGGTAGGTCTGCAGTACCTGCGCGGCCTGCGGCTCGCCGGCCAGGTCCATGCACAGGCCCGCCACTTCGGCGGTGCAGAAATGGTCGTCCCGGCGCGAGCGGCGCAGCTGGTAGCGCGAGATCTGCTCGGGCTGCAGGCTCAGCACCGGAAAGCGGTCGAGGTACGGGCTTTTGCGGAACATCTTGCGCGCCTCGGGCCAGGTGGCATCGAGCAGGATGAACAGCGGGCGCTTGCCCGCAGATGCACCAGCCGCAGCCACCTCGGTCACCACCCGCTCGGGCGCCACGAATTCGCCGGGGAACACGACGTAAGGCTGCCACTGCGGGTCAGCCAGCAGTTCGAGCAGAGCCGGATCCACTTCGGTGCGGGCCCAGCCAAAGGCAAAGGTATCGGGCACCACGTCGGCAATCAGCCAGCCGGTGTTGCTGGGCTTGAGGGGTTCGATATCGGCCATCAGCAGGCACACGCCCGCGCGGGTGGGCACCACGGGGTGCAGGCTGCACACGCAGTGGCTGGGCACCAGACGGCAGCCGGGGCAACGCTCGCCGCGCGGGCCGCCACGGGCGAGGAAGGGCTTGGCGCTGCGGGCCAGCCGCGCGGTGCGCAGGCGGGCCACGGCGTGGGGGGCCCGGGGTGCCTGGAGCGGGGCTGCGTTTTCAGCCACCCACGTGCTCCAGCGCAAACATGGGCACCTCGACCTGGCGGCTGAGCCACACGCCACCGCCCAGCTCCACAAAGCCTTCGCGCAGGCCGCGCCGGTACAGCTCTGCGCGGTGGCGGAAGACGCGGTTGTCTGTCAAATCCTCGTCAATGATGTCCTGCTCGTAGTCTTCGCGCGAGACGGCCTCGACATACAGCGCGCCTTTGGAGAGGCGGCCCAGGTTGTGCAGCGCGGCTTTCAAATCGGCCGGGTTCAGGTAGGGCAGCACACCCTGGCAGATCACCCAGTCGAACGGCTCGCTGGCGGCGTAATCGACCACCGAACCCTGCTGCCAGCCAAAGCGCTCGCACAGGTAGGGGCTGAACTCCACGCCCTGGTAGCTGGCGCCAGGAAAGTGCCGCTCGACGATGCCCTTCCACAGGCCAATGCCGCAGCCCACGTCCAGCACGCGCCGCACCGGCACGCGCAGGTACTTGAGGTAGCTGCACACAAACATGCCCAGGCGCTCCATGTGCTCGGGGTCTACCACGCTGGTTTTCTTGTCAAAGTAAAAGCGCTGGTAGTAGGCCTCGTCGAACAGGTGGGCACTGGCGGATTGCATGCAGGGGGTCTTCCTCAAAGAAGGGGTTTTGAATGAAAAGAGCTTCCAGCGCCCGTGGGTTGAGCGCTGGAAGCTCTTAAAAATATAGCAAACGAGGCGTTGGCTCAAGCCGCAGGGCGGTGCAGCACGCACAGCTTGTTGCCATCGGGGTCGCGCAGGTAGGCCAGGTACAGCTTGCCGCCGGGGCCTTCGCGCCAGCCGGGGGGGTCTTCGCAGGTTACGCCGCCGTTGGCCACGCCCGCTGCGTGGCAGGCATCGGCCTGCTCGGGCGACTGGGCCAGAAAGCCGATGGTGCTGCCGTTGCCATGGGTGGCGGGCTCACCGTTGATGGGGGTGGTGATGCCGAAGGTGCCGGTGGGGCTGCGGTAGAAGTAGCGGTTCTTGTTGGCAACGCCTGCAGGCACGCCCAGGGCGCCGAGCACAGCGTCGTAAAACTTCTTCGAAACATCCAGGTTGTTCACACCCAGGATCACATGGCTAAACATAGGGCTTGTCTCCGTTGGAACCCCGTGAGGGGCAGCTTGTGGACTGGGCGATGGTACCGGCTGCACAGAAAAGCTGACCAGGGCAGTCGGTGAACGTATGGTGGTAAAGCCTAGGTAATATGTATGCATAGCGAATCGGCGGCATGCCGGGTTCGCTGCCCGGTTTTCCCCTCCAGTGGCTGACGTTAAGGAATCTGAAATGAACAGAATTTTTCGCAAGACCGTGCTCTGGCCAATGCCGACAGCCTGGCACGCCTGTTTGCCACGCCCCTGACCATCCTGGCGGGCGACCAGGACACCGAAACCAACGACCCGCACCTGCCATCTGAGCCTGCCGCCCTGCGCCAGGGCCCCCACCGCTACGCACGCGCGCTGCACTACTTCGCCACAGCCCAGGCCGAGGCCGCGCGCCGGGGCCTGCCCTTCCGCTGGCAGCTGCACACGGTGGAAGGCATCGGGCACGACGGCGAAGCCATGTCGGCCGTGTGCGCGCACCTGTGGTTTCACCAGCGCATGCCCAGCGCCGCGCAACTGGCTGCACTGGCTGGCCGCCGCACCGCCTGACCCTGCGCACCACCGCCCCTTCATCCTCCTTGAGCCTGCACCCATGACCTCACCCACCACCCAATCCCTTGTGAACGGCATCACCGCCTGGATGCAATGCGAATCCCCCACGAGCAGCCCCGAAGGCGTGGCGCGCATGGTGGCCGAGATGCAGCGCTACGCGCTGGACGCAGGCCTGCAGGCCACCGTCACGCCGCTGGGCCCCCAGGTGGGGCCGCTGCTGCACATCAGCAACCGTGCGGCGGGCGAAACCCGGCCCGGCCTGCTCATCCTGGGCCATTCCGACACCGTGCACCCCATCGGCACGCTGCAACAAAACCCCTGCCGCACCGAGGGCGACCGCCTGTACGGCCCCGGCGGCTATGACATGAAGGCGGGCATCTACCTGGCCCTGACGGCGCTGCGCGACCTGGCCGCCGCAGGCGCCACCGCGCTGCCGGTGGACTTTCTGGTGGTGCCTGACGAAGAAACCGGCAGCCACGCATCGCGCCCGCACATCGAAGCCTTTGCCCGCAACGCGCGCTACGGCCTGGTGTGCGAGCCTGCCCGCGCCAACGGCGGCAAGTGCGTCACCGCGCGCAAGGGCACCGGCATGCTGCGCCTTGGCGTGAAGGGCCGCGCCGCCCACGCCGGTGTGCAGCATGAAAAAGGCCGCAGCGCCATCCGCGAAATGGCCCACCAGATCCTGGCGCTGGAGGCCATGACCGACTACGCACGCGGCGTGACGGTGAGCGTGGGCACCATCGAAGGCGGCACCGCCACCAACACCGTGCCCGACCGCTGCCGCTGCGTGGTGGACTTCCGCCTGCCCGACCTGCGCGCCGCCGATGAGCTGGTGGACAAGATGCAGGCCCTGCGCCCCGTGGGGCCCGACATGGAGCTGGAAATTGACGTAGAGGTGAACCGCCCGCCCATGGTCAAAGACCAGGCCGTGGAAGCCCTGCTGGCCCGCGCGCAAGCATCGGCCCGCCACGCCGGCTTTACCCTGGAAGACGCACCCATGACTGGCGGCGGCAGCGATGCCAACTTCACCTCCGCCATGGGCGTGCCCACACGGACGGCCTGGGCGCCGATGGCGACAGCGCGCACACGCTGCATGAACACATCCTGGTGTCCACGCTGGAGGCGCGGCTCAACTTCTGGCGCCATTTGCTCGCGCACCTGGCCTGAGAACCTGCTCTGGGCGTAAGCTTGCCGATTCACCCCGGCCATCTTCCTGAAGCAACCATGCACGCACCCGTCCACTTCACCCCTGTGCCGCTCGACAAGGCCTACCGGCTGCTCAACCACGGGCCCACCGTGCTGGTGTCGGCCGCGCACGCTGGCCAGCCCAATGTGATGGCCGCCGCCTGGGCCTGCGCGCTGGACTTCAGCCCGCCCAAGGTGACCGTGGTGCTCGACAAAGCCACCCGCACGCGCGAGCTGGTCGAGGCCCGCGGCCACTTCGCCCTGCAACTGCCCACCGTGCCCCAGGCCGCACTCACCGAAGCCCTGGGCACTGAAAGCGCCCACACCCACCCCGACAAGCTGCAACGCCACCATGTGGAGTTGTTCGATGCGCCCGGCCTGAGCGACGTGCCCGCAGAACACCGCCCACCGCTGGTGCCCGGCTGCGCCGCCTGGCTGGTGTGCCGCGTCATCCCCGAGCCGCACAACCAGCAGACCTACGACCTTTTCATTGGCGAAGTGGTGGGCGCCTGGGCGGACGACCGCGTGTTCCGCAACGGGCACTGGGAATTCGACACCGCCCCAGACCACCTGCGCACCCTGCACTACGTGGCGGGCGGGCAGTTCTATGCCACGGGCCAGTCCATCAAGGTATAAAACTTAGAACCAAATTGGCACCTGGCGCTTATTGAACAAGCGCCACCAGCTATCTTTTCAATAGCACACAAACACCCCATCCACCCACCGCTGCAGCCCGTGCTGCGCAGCCCCTCACCCCACACCACCTCACCCATGTCCAGCGGCATTCTGTACGGCCTGTCGGCCTATGTTCTGTGGGGGATGTTCCCCCTGTTCTTCAAGCAACTGCAGGCCGCCAGCGCGATAGAGGTGGTGCTGCACCGCATGGTGTGGTCGCTGGTGTTCGTGCTCATCGTGCTGGCCGTGCTGCGCCGCTGGAACTGGCTGGGCGACGTGCGCCGCAGCCCCGCCCTGCTGGGCAAGTTTGCCGTGTCGGCCCTGCTGCTGGCGGGCAACTGGCTCAGTTACGTCTGGGCGGTGAACAACGGCCATGTGCTCGACGCCAGCCTGGGCTACTTCATCCTGCCTCTCATCAACGTGGCGCTGGGCTTCATCTTCTTGCACGAGCGGCCCCGCAAGGCCCAGTGGGCGGCCTTTGCCCTGGCTGCCACCGGCGTGCTGTGGATGGCGGTGCAATCGGGCCATGTGCCCTGGCTGGCGCTGCTGATCGCGATGACGTTTGGCTTCTACGGCCTGATGCGCAAGACCGCCACGCTGGGCGCGCTGGAAGGCATGTCGCTAGAAACCATGCTCCTCGCCCCCCTGGCCGTGGTGGCGCTGCTGTGGGCTGGCCCCAGCGGCCCCGGCAGCCAGTGGCCCGCGCACGACGCGCACACCTGGCTGTTCTTCCTGCTCAGCGGCCCCGTCACCGCCATCCCGCTGCTGCTGTTCGCCGCAGGCGCCCGGCGCGTGCCGCTGTCCACCATGGGGTTTTTGCAATACATCACGCCCTCCATCCTGGCGCTGATGGGCGTGTTCCTCTACGGCGAACCCTTCGCTGGCCCCCGCGCCGTGGGCTTTGTGTTCATCTGGGTGGCGCTGGCGCTGTACACCGCCGAAGGGCTGTGGGCGGGGCGGCGGGCGGCTGCGGCCAGGGCAGCGGCGGCAGCGTAAAGCCACGGGCAACGGTTACGCAGCGGCCTGCTGGCGCTGTCATGTGGCGGGCAGCGCCCAGCCCACGGAGGGTTGATAGCCAAATAACCCTCTAGCGCTTATTCAACAAGCGCCAACAGCTATCAAAACAGAAGCACGACCAGCCACCGGGCAGGCGGTCAACACCCCACCACCTGCCCCCATGCGGGCCAGCATCACTCGCCGTCCGAGATCTGCGCCTGCTTCAGCTCCGCAAACTTGGCCGCCATCGTCGGGTTGCCGCGGGTCAGCTTCTTGATCGTGAGGTCTTCGGCCTTGTCATTGGCCAGGCGCAGGTTGTTGGCCGACTTGTGCAGCGCCTCCTTGGTCTTCTCCAGGTCCTTGATCGCCTCGTCAATGCGTTTGACGGCCTCCTCAAACCCATCGGACGCTAAACGCCAGTTGCGGCCAAATGCGCCCTTGAACTCCTCCAGCTGCGATTCAAACTTGGTGATGTCCAGGTTCTGCGCCTTCACCAGCGCCAGCTCTGACTTGTATTGCAGCGACTTCATCGCCGCGTTTCGCAGCAGCGTGATGATGGGGATGAAGAACTGCGGCCGCACCACATACATCTTGGGGTAGCGGTAGAACACATCCACGATGCCGGTGTTGTACAGCTCGCTCTCGGGCTCCAGCAGCGACACCAGCACCGCGTACTCGCAGCCCTTTTCATTGCGGTCCTTGTCCAGCTCTTTCAGGAAGTCTTCGTTGCGCTTCTTGGTGGCCGTCTCGTCGCTCTCGTTCTTCATCTCGAACATGATCGAGACGATCTCGTTGCCCGCCTCGTCCACGTCGCGAAAAATGAAGTCACCCTTGCTGCCGCTGCGCGCGTCGTTGTCCTTCTCGAAATACGCACGCGGAAACGCCGTGGCGCGAATGCGGTTGAACTCCGTCTCGCAGTGCTGCTCCAGCGTCTCGCCCACCATCTTGGTCGAGAGGCGCGCCTTCATGTCCCTGAGGCGCGCAATCTCGCCATCACGGTCGCGCAATTGCAGCGCGTACTGCTCCTTGATGGCGGCCTCCTCCAGCTGCTTTTTCACCACCACCAGGTTCAGGTCGTTCTTCAGTTCATCGCGCTCGCGGGCCACCACCGTCACTGCCTCGGTCACGGCCAGCCTGCGCGCCACCTCGGCCGCCTCCAGTTGTGATTTGAGCTGCTGGATTTCGGCGTCCTTCTTGGCGGCCACGCCCTGCAGCTCTTGCGCCAGCCGCGCTTGCGCCAACTGCTCCGCCGCCTGCTGCGCCTGCCGCGCACGCTCCAGCTCATTCGCCAACGCATCGCGCTGCTTTTCCACCGCGCTCAGCGCCTGCGCCACCGCCAGGTCACGCTCCACACCGCCCGCATCCAGCTGCGCCTTCAGGGCTTGAATCTCGGCATCTTTGGCCGCTGCCGCCTTCTGCAACTCGTTGGCCACCTGGGCCTGCGCCAGCGCCACCGCATTGCGCTTGTCCTGCTCGGCCAGTTCCAGCCGCTCATGCAACTGCGCATGGAAATCCGCGTCGCGCACCTGCTTGAGGATGTCGGCGTAGCCGGATTCGTCCACCTTGAAGGCTTTGTGGCAGTGGGGGCAGATGATGTCGTGCATGGCGTATATCGTTAGTGTCGTGTTGGTTGTCGGAGATGTTGGCGTGCGGGGAAGCCCTTGAGATTTCCGCTATTACGAGACAGCACAAACGCCAGGGCGAGCCGGAGAGCAGTGCCAAATTAGTGGCATTGATATCGGCTTGACTTGCTATTTCCAATTGATCTGAATTGTTCGATTGATACGACGTTGTAGACAGTCAAAGGGGCGCCTAAGCGACCAATTCAGGTATCCCACAGGAAAGCAAATAGTCAAATGTTGAGTCGTAATAAGCACAGGGCCGGGTAGGGTCGGCATTGCTACCTTCCGCGCTGCATCCTTTTTGGGCACCTTATCCCGCGCTGCTTGGTCTCTCGCAAGGGCTTCCCGAAGTACGTCGACCAACGGCCCGTTACCAGACAGAAAAACTGCGTGCTCATCCGCATGGCCGAGTACTCGAGTGGTAGCTATGTTGAGACCCGCAAGAGTTTTCCCTGCGCCTGGAACGCCTGTTACGAAACAAATGACTTTGCGATTGCTTTCTTTTGCGTTTTCAATAAGTTCATTGATCCGGTCAGTGGTACATCCCAGATTTTCTGCATCAGCGCCTGAGCGCGCGATTTCGCTCACATCGTGGTTACGGTACAGCGCTTGCGCTGCTTCTACGATAGTAGGAGTAGGCTGGTAACCCGAATGCGACCACTGCGAGTGGTCTAGCGGGAACGTGGATGTTTGCGCAAGCGCCGCAGTAATGACGTCAAATAGATTAGATGGAGTCGCGCAGACAGGCTTGGCTACTCGATCCGCAGCCCAGCAATAGCCTGGTGGCGTTTGGCGTGCAGCATTCGTCGCAACCAAAATTGGCAAGATTGTTGCGTTGTGGCTGCCCTTGTGAAAGTTCTTCAAATCTAACGCGTAGTCGTGTACCTGTTCGAGTGCAGCCTGATCAAAGGTGGCTGACCCCACCTTGAATTCAATAACGAAAACAACACCAGCAATCAAAACGACCACGTCGGCCCGCTTGCCCATACGGGGAATTGCAAATTCAAAGTAGATCCGGCCCGCAGCGACGCCGATAAGCGACGCTTTTAAGATCGATATTTGTTGTTGCCAAGCGTGGCGCTGCTGGTTTTCAAGCGCAAAGTGATGCTGAGCGGTGAGTTCGCCGAGCACCTCGTTTTCACTGGCTTGGCAGAAGGCGGCGAGGTCGGATTCGTAGTACGCGCTTTGCAGCATTTGACGTTATGTTGATTTGGGCTGATCTCTTTGAGATGTTGAAAACGATGGCGTCTTGCACGGTTTCCAGGCGTCAGTCCTTCTTCCCCAGTAAGCCCCTGCGGGCGTGCAGCACGAGGAAGTCGGAGTGGGTTTGTTTGGGGCCGATGGGCACGTTGTGCCACAACAGGTAGTCGGCATCGAGCTTTTGCTCTAGCCGCTCGGCCAGGCGACGCTCGCCCGAGGAATCAAATAAGGACGAACCTATCGCCGGTATCAATGTCGCCATGCTGCTGGCGCCTCCCTTGAACTTGTGTGTAATTGTTAACACACTGTAGTTGCAGAGGGCGAAACGTGCAACCTGAAAAGCGCAAGCAGGCCGCACGGAGCGTGGCGGCGCAGAGGGCAATTCTTTATGAGCTGAATTGGCCTCTAGCGCTTATTCAGAAAGCGCAAGCAGCTACCAAAAACATAGCAATCAATGTAAACCAGCGCGCATTCAAATGTCACACGCGGCGCAGCGGCTGCGCCACGGTGGGGCGGTGAAACCGGTCAGCCCTTGACCAGCCCGCAGTCCACGATGAGGTTTTGCCCCGTCACCGCCCGCGCCCAGGGGGAGAGGAAGAACAGCACGGCGTCGGCAAACTCTTGCGGGGTGGTGACGCGGCGCAGGGGGGTCATGCTGGCGATGAGGTCGAACACGGCTTCGGGGGTGGCGCTGCTGGCGTCGGTGGTGCGCAGCAGGCCGCCGGACACCATGTTCACCGTGATGCCGTGCTGGCCCAGGTCGTTGGCCGCTGTGCGGGTGAACGAGAGCAGCGCGGCCTTGGCGGCGGTGTAGTCGTGGTAGGGCACCACGGGGTTCTGGAACAGGTTGGTGCCCACGTTGACGATGCGGCCAAAGCCTTGTTCGCGCATGGCGGGCAGGGCGGCCTGGGTGGTGTTGAGTGCGCCTTTGACGGCGCCTTCGAGCTGCTGGGCAAAGCGCTGCCAGGTGATGTCGCCAATCTGCGGGCGGGCGTCGCCCTCAAAGCGGAACTGGGCCAGGGCGTTGTTGACCACGGCGCTGATGGGCTGGCCGGTGCGTTCGCGCGCCTGGGCAAACAGGCGTTGCACGGCGGCGGCATCGGTCACGTCGGCCTGCAGGGCCAGGGCGCGGGGGCCCAGTTCTTCGGCCAGGGCCTGGGCAGCAGCGTCGCTGTGCAGGTAGTTGATGACGACCCCAGCGCCTTCGCGCGCCAGCGCGCGGGTGATGGACTGGCCCAGCCCCCGGGCGCCGCCGGTGACCAGAACCCATTGTTCAGACAGTTGCATGGTGATCCTTGGGGAAGGTGGTGTGCGAATGTGGCAAAGCTGCGGACGGGCGCCACTGTGCCATCAGGCCGGAGCCTTGGCGGCCTGTGTGGATTCTGCATAGCCCAGTTGCGCCACAAACCCGCTGGGCCGCTGGCGGTGGGCCAGCAGGGTGAGCTGCTGGCGGGCGCGGGTCATGCCCACATACAAGGTGTTCTTTTCTTGCGCAACGGGAGCCTGCGGGTCGGGGAAGGCGCCTTGCTCCAGGTAGGGGATGAGCACATGCTCAAACTCCAGCCCCTTCACATGGCCGATGTGGGCCAGCACCAGGCTGGCGGTGCTGCGCAGTTCGCGCTGGCGCTGCTCGGCGGCGTTGAGGTGCAGGAAGTAGTCGCGCGCGCTGCCAAAGGCCTGGGCGGCGTGGCTCAGGCCCGCCAGGTTGGCCAGGGCATCGGCCCGGCGCTGGCGCGAGACGAACACCTCGCGCACCACGGCTTCGATCTGCAGGGCTTCGAACAGGCGGGCCAGGGTGTCAGGGCCGTGCGCTTCTTTCGCCACCTTCAGGGCGCGCTGCAGGCGCCGCTGCATGGCGGGCTCTACGTTGGGCAGGATCTGGTTGGTGAAGAAGCTCTCTAAGAACAGCGGGTTGTCGGTCACGCTGCGGATGGCGTCGGCCAGCAGGTCGTGCTGCGATTCGTGCTCGCGCCCCTTCACCACGATGCGCGCGCCGCAGAAGAAGACCAGGGCGCGCATGAGCTTTTCTCGCGTGCGCGGCTCGGTCACGCTGTCGAAGTTGTCGGTGGCCACGGCCAGCAGGCCGCGCACCAGCAGCACTTCGGGGCGCAGCAGGTAGCTTTCAAAGCCGCTCACGGTGTAGGGCACGCCATCGGCCAGCAGGCGGTTTTCGATGGCGATGGACTGACCGGGGTGGCGCAACAGCACGGCAAGGCCCGCCATCTTGCCGCGCGTGGCGGTGCGCCAGTGCTGCACCTGGTGGGCGATCAGGTCCACGCATTCGGCCTCGTCGTCGTAGCCCAGCAGTTGCACGGCGGTGTCGTGCGCGGCCAGCGAGCCGTAGGGCTTGTCGGCCAGGCGCCCGGCCTTGGTGGCCAGCTTGCGGCCAAAGCGGTGGCTGGGCGTGAGGGGCAGGCGCGCCACCGGGCGGCCGGTGTGCACAGTGATGGCATC
>NZ_CAXIAK010000069.1:0-18419 GCF_964021665.1 uncultured Acidovorax sp. | reverse complement strand
CCGGACGACGCCATCCGTGCAGCCCAGCTATGGCTGTGGCGCGAGCTGAAACTGGCCGTGGAACCGGCCGCAGCGCTGGGCTTGGCGGCCCTGCAAACGGGGGTGTACCGCCCCCAGCCGCAGGAAACCGTGGGCCTGGTGCTGTGCGGCGCCAACTTCGACCCGGCCAGCCTGGGCTGAGCAGGCGGTGGTCGTCCCTCTAAAATCACGCCATGCTTGACATTCTTCTTCTCCGCAAAGACCTCGACACCGCGATCGCGCGTCTGGAAACCCGCAAAAAGCCCCAGGCCTTCCTGAACGTGGAAGCGTTCCAGGCCCTGGAATCCGAGCGCAAGACGCTGCAAACCCGCACGGAGGAGTTGCAAGCGCAGCGCAACCAGCTGTCCAAGCAAATTGGCATGCTGATGGGCAAGGGCGACAAGGCAGGCGCTGAAGCCGCCAAAGCCCAGGTGGCCGCATCCAAGGTAGAGCTGGAGCAATCCGCCGCCCGCCTGGAGCAGATTCAGGCCGAACTGCAGGCCATGCTGGTCGCCGTGCCCAACCTGCCGCATGAATCGGTGCCTGTGGGCAGCGACGAATCGGGCAACGTGGAAGTGCGCCGCTGGGGCACGCCCGCGACGTTCTCCTTCGAGGTCAAAGACCATGTGGATGTAGGCACGCCGCTGGGGCTGGACTTCGACATGGGTGTGAAGCTCTCGGGCTCACGCTTCACGGTGATGAAGGGCCAGATCGCCCGCCTACACCGTGCGCTCAGCCAATTCATGTTGGATGTGCAGACGCAGGAACACGGCTACACCGAGTGCTATGTGCCTTACGCAGTGAACGCCGATTCGCTCAAGGGCACCGGCCAGCTCCCCAAGTTTGAAGGCGACCTGTTTGCCGCGAAAAAGGGCGGCCAGGACGGCGAGCCCGTGCCAGACAACGCGGCGCTGTACCTCATCCCTACCAGCGAAGTACCGCTGACCAACTTTGTGCGCGATGTGGTGGTGGCCGAGGCGGATCTGCCCATCAAGCTGACCGCCCACACCCCCTGCTTCCGTTCCGAAGCCGGTAGCTACGGCCGCGACACGCGCGGCATGATCCGCCAGCACCAGTTCGACAAGGTCGAAATGGTGCAGATCGTGCTCCCCGACAAGAGCTACGAGGCGCTGGAAGAAATGACACGCCACGCCGAAGCCGTGCTGCAAAAGCTGGGCTTGCCTTACCGCGTGATGAGCCTGTGCACCGGCGACATGGGTTTTGGCGCCGCCAAGACTTACGACCTGGAAGTGTGGCTGCCCGCGCAAAACACCTACCGCGAAATCAGTTCAGTGAGCAACTGCGAAGCCTTCCAGGCCCGCCGTCTGCAAGCCCGTTTCAAGAATGCCCAGGGCAAGAACGAGCTGCTGCACACCCTGAATGGTTCCGGCCTGGCCGTGGGCCGCACGCTGGTGGCGGTGCTGGAAAACTACCAGCAGGCCGACGGCAGCGTGGTGGTGCCCGAAGTGCTGCGCCCGTACTTGGGCGGCGTGTCTGTCTTGGCACCTGCGGCCTGATCGTCACCGCTGCACCCAGCGCTCCACCCAGGGGCGCTCCGTCAGGGCCTGCACTTGATCGCAAGAATCGTGTGCAGGCCCTGGTGTTTTTTGCATCTGCTATGGCAGCAACCAGCCAAATCGGGACAATGCAGCCATGAACGCTCCCAACTCCACCGATGAATCCTCCGCAGGCGTGCCTATTCGCCTCACCCAGTACAGCCATGGCGCAGGCTGCGGCTGCAAGATCAGCCCCAAGGTGCTGGATGTGATCCTGGCGGGCAGTGGCGCCCAGCACCTGGATCCACGCCTGTGGGTCGGCAACGCATCTCGCGATGATGCGGCTGTGTATGCGCTGGACGACGAGCGCGGCGTGGTTTCCACCACCGACTTTTTCATGCCCATCGTGGACGATCCGTTCGACTTCGGGCGTATTGCCGCTACCAATGCCATCAGCGACGTCTACGCCATGGGTGCCGACCCGCTCATGGCCATTGCCATACTGGGCTGGCCCGTGAACGTGCTTCCGCCCGAAGTAGCCCGCGAAGTGGTGCGCGGCGGCCGCGCGGTGTGCGATGCCGCAGGTATCCCGCTGGCGGGTGGTCATTCCATCGACGCCCCCGAACCGATTTTTGGCCTGGCCGTCACGGGCGTGGTGAACAAGCGGCACATGAAGCGCAACGATACGGCCACCGCAGGCAGCCGGCTGTACCTCACCAAGCCACTGGGTATTGGCATCTTCACCACCGCAGAGAAAAAGGCTTTGCTCCGCCCGCAAGACGTGGGCTTGGCACGCGACGTGATGTGCACCCTGAACAAGCCGGGTAGCCGCTTTGGCAAGCTGGCTGGTGTGACGGCAATGACTGACGTGACCGGCTTTGGCCTACTGGGGCATTTGGTGGAGATGGCCGACGGCAGTGGGCTCACGGCCGTGATCGACACCGCGGCCGTACCGAGCCTGCCTGGCGTGGCGCATTACCTGGAGCAGGGCTGCGTACCCGGTGGCACCCTGCGCAACTTCGACAGCTATGGCGCGCGCCTCGCCCCGCTGTCTGATGCACACAAACACTTGCTGTGCGACCCGCAAACCAGCGGTGGCTTGCTGGTGGCGGTGTCCCCGCAAGGCGAGGACGAGTTCCTTGCCGTAGCCCGCGAACTGGGCCTGCAGTTGCACCCTATTGGCGAGCTGGTAGCCCAGCGACCGTTGGCCGTCGAGTTCTGCTGATGCCCGAGAACCTCAGCGACTTTCGGCACATCTTCTTGAATGATGTGCCCATGATGGACGTACGCGCGCCCATCGAATTTGCCCAAGGAGCCTTCCCTGCTGTGGTGAATCTGCCGCTGATGAATGACGAAGAACGGCAGAAGGTTGGCACCTGCTACAAGCAGCGCGGCCAGGAGGCCGCCATTGCGCTGGGCCACTCGCTGGTGTCGGGCGAAATCAAAAATGGGCGGATTGCGGCATGGGCTGCATTTGCCAAGGTGCATCCGCACGGCGTGCTGTATTGCTTTCGTGGAGGGTTGCGCTCGCAGATCACGCAGCAGTGGCTGCAATCCGAAGTGGGCATCGCTTACCCGCGCGTCATCGGCGGCTACAAAGCCATGCGCACGTTTTTACTGGAGACTACGCAGTCTGCGGCGCAGGACTGCGATTTCTTGGTGCTCAGCGGCTCTACCGGCACCGGTAAGACGGAAGTGATTGCGCAATTGCCCTACGGCATTGATTTGGAAGGCCGCGCCAACCACCGTGGCTCCAGCTTTGGACAACGTATTACGGGTCAGCCCACGCAGATCAATTTTGAAAATCAGCTGGCCATCGACTTCCTCAAGAAGCGTGCGCTTGGTCATGCCTTGTTCGTGCTGGAGGACGAGGGCAAAAACGTGGGCAGCTGCGCTGTGCCCTTGCCGCTGCGCGAACGCTTGGCGCAGGCTCCGATGGTTTATCTCCACGATGGATTTGAAGCGCGGGTGGAGCGCATTCTGCGGGACTATGTGGTGCGGCAGCATGCGGAGTTTGTCGCCGCCTGTGGCAGCCAGGAGCGCGGTTTTGAGGCCTATGCAGCTCGAATGCTTGCCAGCTTGGACAAAATCGAGCGCCGCTTGGGCGGTGCGCTGCACCAACAGTTGCGCCAGAGCGTGGCGAATGCCCTGCAGCGACAGGAAGAGTACGGCGACGCAGCCAGCCACCGGGGCTGGATTGCGGCTTTGCTTCAGCACTACTACGACCCCATGTACGCCTACCAGCGACAAAGCCGTGCCCAGCGCATCGTCTTTGAAGGTGCACGTAGCGAAGTCATGGCTTACCTGGGTGAGTGTGGTGCCAGTACCGCCGCGAAGTGAGTCATGTGCGGATGCGCTGTTGAAATCTGGCTATAATCGCAGGCTTCGACACACAGGAGAGGTGGCAGAGTGGTCGAATGTACCTGACTCGAAATCAGGCGTAGTGGCAACACTACCGTGGGTTCGAATCCCACCCTCTCCGCCATGTATCAAGGCCCGGTAGCTATTTAACTCATAGCACCGGGCCTTTTTCTTTGTGCGCGACGGGTAAATTTTCGGCTGCACCCCAGTTTGCTCAGTGCGTAGGCCAGGGGACGATTGCAGACCTCGCAGCGGGCGCTGAAAAAAGTGGTCTTCGCGCGCCAGAGTGCGCCACCTGATATGACCTCAAAATAGATGGAAGGGCTGGCCTGCTGCGCGGCGCGTTCCATCGGCCCTAAAACCACCTGCCATCCCATGAGCCTCATTCAATCGCTTCCCGAAGGACCGCTGGATATCGTTGGTGATATCCATGGTGAGTTCGATGCGCTGCTCGCGCTGTTGAGCCATTTGGGCTACGACCTGCGAGGGCACCATCCACAGGGCCGTACGCTGGTGTTTGTGGGCGATTTTTGCGATCGTGGGCCCGACAGCCCGGCGGTCTTGGCGTTGGTGCAAAAGCTGGTGCAGTCGGGCCGCGCAGCTGCGGTTCTGGGCAACCACGAAATCAATCTTTTGCGTGAGGATGCCAAGGACGGCTCTGGTTGGTTTTTTGATGCGCGTGTGGCGCGTGACCATGACAAATATGCTCCGTTTCAGCGGCCCACCCCGCAAGAGCGCCAAGACATCGTCCAGTTTTTATCGGCGCTGCCCATCGGTCTGGAACGTGCCGACTTGCGCGTGATTCACGCGGCGTGGCAGGACGAGCAGATCGAAGCGGCCAAGCGCCTTCCACTGGGCTCGGTGCGAGCAGAGTACGACCAGTGGGAGCACATCGCCCAGCAGCAGGCGCGTGAGACTGCGCTGGCCGAGCGCATGGCCCGCGAGTTGGAGCAGTGGGAGCACGGGCTGGAAAACAGCCAGCGCCAGCCGCCGTTTTTGCACGCCCATGCCGAGTACGAATCCAGCAAGCAGATGCTGAACCCGCTGAAGGTGCTGACCTCTGGCGTAGAACAAAAGGGCTCGGTGCCGTTTTTCTCGGGCGGCAAGTGGCGCTTTGCACAGCGCATGCCGTGGTGGGATGCCTACACAGAATCAACGCCGGTGGTCGTTGGCCACTACTGGCGGCGGGTCCACCAGATCGACCGGGGGGCGGTGGGTAAGGGCGATGCGGACCTGTTTGCCAGCACCCACCCTTTCGCTTGGCACGGCCAGCGGGGCAATGTGTTCTGCGTGGATTTTTCAGCGGGCGGGCGCTGGTTGGAGCGCAAGTCAGGAGTCGTGGTGGGCCACGATTTCAAGCTGGCTGCGCTGCGCTGGCCCGAGCGGGTGTTGCAGTTTGACGATGGGCACGTTCAGGCCACGACGGGCTTTGGCGCATAGCCGCGCCTTGTGATCAATCGCTGGCAGAGGCGGGCAGCACCAGCCTGAATTCAGCGCCCTGGCCCACTGCACTTTCCAGCTCCAGTGAGCCGCCGTGGCGTTTGACCACGGTGTGCACCAACGCAAGGCCCAGGCCCACTCCAGAAATGTTGGGGTGGGTCAGGTCATGAAGGCGAGAGAAGGGTTTGAACAGTCGGTCTTGCTGGGCTGGGTCGATGCCCGGGCCTTCGTCGTGAATGCTGATGACCCAGTTGGTGCCTCTCGCGTACAGGCTGCACCGCACCGTACCTCGGGCAGGGCTGTATTTGATGGCGTTGTTGAGCACGTTGGCCATGGCCCGTGCCAGCAAGGGGCGGTCGCCCACACAGGGTGCTGAATGTGGAATCTGGAGGATAGTGACACTCACCTCCTGGTTGCTGGCCTGGGTCCAGGCGTCGTCCACGGCGTCCTGCAGCACGGATGCCAGGTCCAGCGGCGCTACGCGGTATTCGTTGCTTTGGGCGCTGGCCAGTCGCACAAAGCTCTCGGCCATGCTGAGCGACGCTTGGGCGTATTTTTCGATGCGCTTGAGAAGCTCGTCGGCCTGCAGGGGCTCCATGCTGTTGCGTTGCATCTCCAGCAGCGTAAGGATGGACGCATTGGGCGCGCGGATGTCGTGCGAGATGAAGTGCAGAGCCTGGTCGCGTTGTTGCAGCGCTCGGCGTATCTCCGTCATGTCCACCAAGGTGATGAGCCAGCCCACGTTAGCAAACTCGGTGAAGGGCTTGCACAGCATGAGCAGGCTGCGCCCTTTCGCATCGTGCCCTTCGCTTTGGGCGGGAATCTCCCCGGCCAAGAGCTTATCGGGGCTCAACAGCGGTTGCAGGGTGTGGGCATCTTGCAAGTCCTGCAGCACCTGGAAGATGGATTTGCCTTGCAGCGCAGATTGCGGCTCAAAAGGGCCCAACCCCACATGGCGCTGGGCAGCAACATTGGCCAGGAGGATGCGGCCCTGTGCATCACAGACAAAGTTGGGTGCTGGCAGTTGCTGCAGGCTGTTGCTCACAAACTGGTGCAGATCCCGCAGCTGGCGCGAGGCGGCTTCCACCGCGTTGATGCGCCTTTCCAGGAAGTCGCCGCGCCGTGCCCATGGGCTATTGCGCACGGGCAGGCCTTCGCTGCGCAGATGTTCCATTTCCGTGCGCAAAAAATGGGCGGCAGCGCTGAGCCTGCGCCAGCTCCACAGGGGGTAGGCCAGCACTAGGCCGAGCAGCGCTGCGGCAGGGGCAAAGTGCCACCCCGTCCAGCGCATGAGCGCCATCGACATCAGCAAAGTGCCAAGGCCCAACCCAAAGCTGGCGAGCAAGGCCGTCAGCGGCCCGGCAAACAGCAGAGTGAGCAAGGCGACTGCCACGGGCAGCAGGTTGAATGCAATGTTGGCCGCTGCAGGCGCGGCTTTGAGGTGGATGCCGGACAAATGGCTGTCAAGGATATGAGCCACGACTTCCACCCCTGGCATCAGGCGCGCACCACTGCTGACGGGGGTGGCAAAGGTGTCCCCCAAGCCGGATGCCACAGCCCCGACCAGCACAAATTTGCCCTGGAATGCGTTGGGAGGTATCTGCCCCCGCAATACATCGATGTAGGAGTAGGTGGGGTAGTGGCCCGGCCCTCCTGCGTAGGCGATCAGCTCGGGCTGCCGCTCAGTCCAGTGGGGAGGAGTGACTGGCGTGCTATTGGTTGGGGGTGATTTTTTGCACCGGGCCGCCGCGTTCTGCGCCACACATTGCAGCGACAGACTGAAGTGGCTCCAGGGTGCACTTGCCGGGCCCTCCTGCAGGTACAAACCGCGCACGACTCCGTCGCCATCAGGCGCGACATGCACGTGGCCCAGCGCGGCAGCTGCGTCGGCAAAGACGTCCAGCGGCAGTTCAGAAGTGGCTTCCGTCAACCCCGCCTGATTGCGTTGCAGCACCGGCAGCACCACCCGTTGGCTGCGGGCCAGGGCCTGGGCCAGCAGGGCATCGTCCAGCGGGTAGTCCAGGTCGGGCTCGCTGAAGAGGATGTCGAGCCCAATCGCTTTGGGATTCTGGGCGGTCACCACGTCTACCAACTGCGCATGCAGCGCACGTCGCCAGGGCCAGCGACCAATCGAGGTGATGCTGCGGTCATCCACCGCGATGACCACGATGTCTGGATGGGGCGGACGGGCCAGTGAGCGCAGCTCCAGGTTTTGGACCAGATGATTCGGACCCGCCATCTGTTGCGGTGGGCTGAGCCAGGCAACCAGGCAGAGCAATGCCAGCGCCAGCAGTGCCCATTCGAGGCGCCGCTGGTGCGCGCGGGTGCGTGCGGCTTTGGGCATGCAGCTGTCCTGGGCGGGGTGGTGGGGTCAGGGGCGCCGCACGGGCTCGCCGCTGGAGTCAGATACGGGCAGCCCCCAACCGGTGCTGAAGCCCGTGCCCACCCGGATGGAGCGCGGTGGCGAAAAATCACCCTGCAGGCCCGAGGGATCCAGCACCTGCACCCTCAAGAAATACGTGCCCGCCGCCAAGTCAGAGGTCGCCCATTGGGGCTCGTCCAGAAGGGTGTCCAGCACAGGCTTTTCAAAGCGCATCTCCCTGGCCAGTTGCAGGCGGTAGCGCTGGCCTGCTTGCCCTGGCCAGCGCAGGCTCACCGTGGTGCCCCCATCGTCGGCTTGCAGGGCTTGTGCCGACAGTGCCGGTGGTTGTTGCACCAGCTTGAAGGGCTGCGGTGCTGCAAACGGGTCTTGGTCTACCCCGCCCCCAGGCAGTTCGCGCACACTGGCTGCGCGCCAGAAGTAACGGCCCACGGACAGCGTGCAGCTGTCCAGTCGGCTTTCATCGAGCACCGGGGCGTTGAAATCCGCTTGGGGCGCCACCTGAATGCGGTACCACCGCACACCAGCCACCTGGGTGCACAGCAACTGCCCGCCTGCGTTGGAAACCACCGCGTCGGGCGCAGGTTTTTGGTACCGGGGCGGTACTGGCTGGGTCTTGACGGTGAGTGGCTGGGTGGGCAACCCGGCAATCCCCGCCGCGTCGATAGCGCGCACCGAGATGAAATATTGCCCATCGTCCAGCCCCTTCCAGCGCAACTGCCCATTGGCAAACGTGCCTGAACGAAGCACCTGCGTCAATTCGGCATCACGCGCCACGATGGCCTGGTACACACTGGCGCCTGCCTGGGCTGTCACGTTCAGCGCCAGCAGCCCAAGGTCATGCACCGCAGCCGGCAGCGAGGTCAGGTCGGGCGCGGGCAGCAGGCTTCGCGGGCTGCCCACGGTGCCATCGGCTTGCACGGCCAGCCCTTGGCCGGGTTGCAGGACTGTTGCCGCAGCGTTGTGCTGGGCGGGGTTGTCTGCCGTGCGTGACTGCACCGCCACGGCACCTGGCAGTACGGCGGCCGTGGTGTCGCCCGACTCGCTCAAGGCCGCGCCAAACCGGGTACCGCGCACGCTGGTTACGGCGCGCGGGGTGCGCACCTCAAAGCGGCGTGAGGCATCGGTGCTGGGCGCAACGCTGGACTCGACACTGCCGCGTTGAATCTCCACCACCGACTGCACAGACCCCGCCCTGCCGCGCCTGCGCAGCTGGCGCAGTTGGACATCTGACTGGGCGCTGACCTTGACGATGGAGCCGTCTGCCAGCCGCACGGTCACAAATCCGTTGGGGCCTACTTGCAGCCTGGTGCCTTCGGCCAGCATCGTGCCGGCAGCAACCGGTGGGTTTGTCGCTGCTGAGGTGTTTGCGGTGGCCCCTTGTTCTGCGCCGTGCACCTTGACATCACCGTGAACGAATTCCACCTGGGCAGATTCAGCAGGCAGCAAGCCCACGGGAATCCAAACCACCGAGCCCGGCTGCAACTGGCGCGGGTCTTTGACTTTGTTGCGTGCTTGCAGCTGGTGCCACAGGCGGGGCGTGCCAAAGTAGCTTTGGGACAGGCCTTCCAGCGTATCGCCCGCTTGCACTACGTGAGGCGTTTCGTCCTTTTGGTCTGCGGCCCCCAGGCGCCCGGGGCGAGCGATGTCATCAAGACGGCGCCAGCAGCCAGCAGTGCTGCGGACAAGGGCATTCGGAGAGTAGGCGGTGTGATCGACACAAGAGCTCCTGGGGTGCAGGGCGAGAAATCGCCCATGCGGTGGTTAGTGAGTGCGCGGCCCTGAGGCCGGCACTAAAAAACTGTGGTTGGCGGCCATTGCGCCGCGCCCATATTCAGGCGCGAAGCGGCAACTTGTGCAGCGCCAATGGTCAGGCGGGCTGTACCTGGTCCGTGGTTTCAAACCGGTAGCCCACGCCGTACACCGAGGTGACGATGAAGCCATTGGCGGGGCGCAGGTCCAGCAGAACACGCAGGCGGGAGATGTGGGTGTCCAGCGAGCGGGACATCACATCCGGCACCTGGCCCCAGATCACTTCCTTCAAATGATCCCGCGTGAGCAACTGCCCCCATGTTCTGGAACAGGAACAGGGCCAGCTCGTATTCGCGGTTTTTCAGCTCCACCGGCGCTCCATCAATTTCGAGAGAGCGTGACTCTGGCAGAAACCGATATCTCCCAAACTCCAGCACCTCTTCGGGCTTGTCTGTGTAAGAGCGCCGCAGCAGGGCGGCCACCCGTGCCCGCAACTCGCCTATGCGCACGGGTTTGGTCATGAAGTCATCGGCCCCGCAACACAGGCCCTCCACGATGTCGCGCTCTTCCTGCCTGTGGGGCACGAACAGAATGGGCATTTCCAGCCCCACATGCTGGCGCACCCAGCGCACCACCTCCGGCCCCGTGGTGTCCGGCAAATGCCAGTCCACGATGAGCAGGTCGAAGCGCTCGCTCTGCAAGCTGTGCAGCAACTGCGCTCCGGTCAGGTAGGTGTGGCAGGTGTGGCCCATGGCGTGCAGGGCCTGTTTGAAAAGATCGAGCTGAAGCGCATCGTCGTCTAACGCGGCTATGCGCATGTTTCTCCCTACGGCTTTGTCCATGGACCATTATTTCCGAGGGATGCCCGGCTTGGGCGCGAGCCTGAGCCCGTTGGCAGGTCTAGTTGACGTTTGTTGATGTTTTGATGCTGGGGGTGGCTTGGTGAAGCGTGAATCCAGCCGGGCGCAATCCAGGGCTCAGTTCGGCTTGGCTGCCGCTGGGCCCCACTCGCGCAGCAGGCGCATGCCCACCAGCGTGTAGCGGGTTTGGGGGCTGTTCCAGTTGCGGTAGCTGCAGCGTGCATAAAAGGCCCAGGTGTGCCACGAGCCGCCACGGCGCACGCGCACGGAGCCTGTTTCGGGTCCTTGCGGATCGGTAGTGGGGGATTGGGCGTAATAGCCCTCGTCGTGCCAGTCAGACACCCATTCCCACACATTGCCCTGCATGTCGTGCAGGCCCCAGGCGTTGGGTGGGTAGCTGCCCACGGGCGCCGTGAAAACGTAGCCGTCGTTGCCAGGCAGGGCATGTTGCTTCCACTTGGGCCACAGCGGCGCTGTGGATTGGTCGAACACATTGGCGTACTGCGTGAGTGCGGCGGGGTCGTCCCCGTGGGGGTAGCGTGTTCGAGTCTGGGCCCGGCAGGCGTATTCCCATTCGGCCTCGGTGGGCAGGCGGTAGCGCACGCCTTCGCGCTGGCTCAGCCACTGCGCCAGGGCCTGGGCGTCGTTCCAGGTGACGTTGGCCACGGGGTGGTCGTCGGCTTGCTTGAAACCTGGGTTGCGCCAGGAATAGCGGGTGTCGCGCCCTTCAAAGGCATCGCCTCGCTGGGTGGTGGCTGGGTCGTATTGCGGGTTGTAGCCGTAGCCGCCGGTGCCGTCAGACACCGATTCCGGCTGGTAGCCCGACTCGGCCAGAAACCGCCGGAACTGCCCCACGGTGACCTCGTGCTGGCCCAAGTAAAACGGGCGGCTGATGTGCACCTCGTGCACGGGGGCTTCATCGCTGAGGGCGGCAAAGCGCCCCGCTTCCAGCAGGGGGTAGGCTTTGGCCAGCTCTTGTGCGGGCTCGGCGCTGCCCATCCAGAAACGGCCAGCGGGGATAGCCACAAACCGCATGCCCAGTGAATTGACCACAACCTGCGGGTGGTCGTTGGCAGTGGCAGGAGGAGACGTGGGCGAGGTGATGGTGCTGCAACCGGCCAACAGGGTGGTTACAGCCAACAAAACAGCAGCGGAGCGGAGTGCTTGCATGGGCGCCTCAAAGCAGTGGGCCCAGTGTACGGCAAGGTTACAGAGGCTTGCCTTGGTGCAGAGGCATGCTCAGCAAGCCTGCATGTCTGTGATGGATGACTTTTAACGAAAATAGCCGCTAGCGCTTGATGGGTAAGCGCTAGCAGCTATGTTTTTGATAGTGAAATAGTGCGGGCTTCAACCGTTATTGCCAGCGGCCAGTGCTTGCAGTGCCGCTTGCACATCGGCAGTGTCCACGCCTTCCACAGGTGCCAGATGCGACGCCAGTTGGGCGAGGGCGTCTGTCTGGGTTTGCAGCTGGGCAATGGCCTGGCCAGCCTCTTTGGGCGCCGCGAAGCCCGTGCTTTGCAGCAGCAGGCGGCCATCTGCGGCCAGCAGCTTGAAGTAGAACTTGCCATCGGCCTCGCGGTATTGCTTGAACGAGGGCAGGGCCACCTTGGCTGCCTTGGTGCTTTTGGCTGTGCTGGTTTGCGCCAGGCTGCGCAGGCCCACGGCCGAGCGCAGCTCTTTGATAAACGGCGTGGCCAGGGCGCGTGCCCGTTCGGCGCCAGCCAGCAGGGTTTGCTCGATGCGTGCGGGGTTATTGATCAGCGTGTCGTACTGCTCGCGCATGGGGGCAATGACTTGGTCCACCCGCTCCAGCAGCACTTGCTTGGCATCGCCCCAGGCAATACCCTCGGCATAGGCGCGGCGCAGGGCTTCGGTTTCTTCGGGGGTGGCAAAGGCCTGGTAGATCTGGAACAGCGCAGAGCCTTCGGTGTCCTTGGGTTCGCCAGGGGCGCGCGAATCGGTGAGCAGGCTGCCGATGAGCTTCTTGAGCTGGTCGCGCGAAGAGAACAGCGGGATGGTGTTGTTGTAGCTCTTGCTCATCTTGCGGCCGTCCAGCCCCGGCAGGGTGGCCACGTTGTCGTCAATCACCGCTTCGGGCAGCACAAAGTGCTCGCCATACAGGTGGTTGAAGCTGCTGGCCATGTCGCGCGCCATTTCAATGTGCTGCACCTGGTCGCGCCCCACGGGCACCTTGTGGGCCTTGAACATCAAAATGTCGGCGCCCATGAGCACGGGGTACATGAACAGGCCCGCGGTCACGCCGTCATCGGCATCGCGCCCGGCTTCCAGGTTCTTGTCCTGGGATGCTTTGTAGGCATGGGCGCGGTTGAGCAGCCCCTTGCCGGTGACGCAGCTCAGCATCCAGTTCAGCTCGGGAATCTCGGGGATGTCGGACTGGCGGTAAAAGGTCACCTTCTCCGGGTCGAGCCCGGAGGCCAGCCAGCTGGCAGCAATCTCCAGCGTGGAGCGCTGGATGCGCACCGGGTCTTCGCACTTGATGAGTGCGTGGTAGTCGGCCAGGAAATAAAAGCTTTGCACGCCAGGGCGCAGGCTGGCGGCCACCGAAGGCCGGATGGAGCCCACAAAGTTGCCCAGGTGCGGGGTTCCGGTGGTGGTGATGCCGGTGAGAAAGCGCGTGGTGCTCATGGAAACAAGGTCTGCAGGAGGAAGAGAAAAAGGCGGAATTCAGCGCAGCAAGGCGGTGAGCGGCGTGAGCAGCAGGTTGATGGTGCTGTAGCCCAGGCTCATCAGCGGACGCAGCCACAAACTGCCGACCACGCCTGCGATGACCAGTGCCATCACGATGAAAAAGCCCCAGGGCTCGATGCGCGACACCATGTGGGCCTGCTTCCAGGGCAGCAGGCCCACCAGAATGCGCCCGCCGTCCAACGGCGGCAGCGGGAACAGGTTGAACGCCCACATGACCAGATTGACCTGCACACCGGCACGCGCCATTTCGATGAAGAAGCGCTCATCGACACCCATGCCCACCATGGTGATCAGCACCACGCCCCAGGCCACCGCCTGCACAAAGTTGGACGCAGGCCCGGCCAGCGCCACCCACACCATCTGCTGTTTGGGTTTGCGCAAATTGCCAAAGTTGACCGGCACAGGCTTGGCATAGCCGAACAGGAAGGCGCCCGACGTGGCGAAGTACAGCAACAACGGCATCAGGATGGTGCCGACGGGGTCGATGTGCTTGGCCGGATTGAGCGTGATGCGCCCCATCAGGTACGCCGTGTTGTCACCGAAGTGGCGGGCCGCATAGCCGTGGGCCGCCTCGTGTACGGTGATGGCGAACAGCACGGGCAGTGCGTAGATGAGGATGGTCTGGATGAGATTGGAGGTGTCCACCCGCGTATTGTCTCAGACAGCGGCGGGCTCCCAGGAGCCATGGCGCAGATGGCCGGACAGCGAGCCGGGTGGGGCGGAGCGATTCAGACCGGTGGTGGTCAGGGCCGGCTCAAAGCCCCAGGGCCTGCAGGCTACCGCGCCCCTCGCGCACAACCTCCGGGTCGCCGCCAGTGCCCATGGGCGTGAGGTCCACCACCGTGGTGGGCTCTTGCGGGCAGCCGCCTGCGTCCACGATGGCATCCAGCACTTTTTCATAGCGCTCGCGGATCTCTTCGGGGTCGTTCAGGGGCTCGTTTTCGCCTGCGGGGATGAACGTGGTGGCCAGCAGCGGCGCACCGTGCAGTTCCAGCAGCAGTTGCAGGCCCTTGCGGTCAGGCACCCGCAGGCCAATGGTTTTGCGAGACGGGTGGCTCACCCGGCGCGGCACTTCCTTGGTGGCTTCCAGGATGAAGGTGTAGGGGCCGGGCGTGCCCAGTTTCAGCAGCCGGTACTGGCGGTTGTCCACGCGGGCGTAGTTGGCCAGTTCCGACAGGTCACGGCACAGCAGCGTGAGGTGGTGCTTTTCGTCTACCTGGCGAATGCGGCGCAGGCGGTCTGCCGCGTCCTTGTCGTCCAGGTGGCAGACCAGGGCATAGCTTGAATCGGTGGGCACGGCCACGATGCCGCCCTTTTGCAGCAGCGCAGCGGCCTGCTTGAGCAGCCGGGGCTGAGGGTTGTCGGGGTGGACTTCGAAATACTGTGCCATGGCAAGGCCTGCTGCGTTGAAGGGTTCAGGTGGCGGGCCGCATGCGGTCGGCCAGCGTTTCCCAAATGGGGGTGAGGTGGCCCGGCAGGTAGGGCAGGGTGCCCAGGTCGGTGTGGGACTCGTCCGGGCTGTGGAAGTCGCTGCCGCGCGACGCTGCCAGCCCAAACTCTTCGGCCATGGCGGCGTAGGTCACGTACTCTGCAGCGGTGTGGCTGCCCGTCACCACCTCGACGCCCGCCCCGCCGTGGGCCTTGAATTCGGAGAACAGGGCGTATTCCTCGTTGGCAGTGAACTTGTAGCGCGCCGGGTGGGCAATCACGGCCAGGCCACCAGCCTCGGTAATCCAGCGCACCGCATCGCCCAGCGTGGCCCAGCGGTGCGGCACGTAGCCGGGCTTGCCTTCGGTGAGGTATTTGCGAAAGACCTCGTTCGTGTCGCGGCACACCTGCGTCTCTACCAAAAACCGCGCAAAGTGCGTGCGTGAGATCAGCTCGGGGTTGCCCACAAACTTGAGCGCGCCTTCGTAGGCGCCGTGGATGCCCACTTGCGCAAGCTGCGCCGCCATCTCCTGCGCCCGTTCGCCCCGCCCGGCGCGCGTGGCGGCCAGCCCCTGGGCCAAAGCCGTGTTGTCGGGGTTGAAACCCAGGCCCACGATGTGCACCGTGTTGCCTGCAAACGTAACGGAAATTTCGGTGCCCGTGAGGTAGGCCATGCCCTGGCTGCGTGCCGCAGCGGCGGCGCGGTGCTGGCCGCCAATTTCGTCATGGTCGGTCAAGGACCAGAGCTCCACGCCATTGGCCTTGGCGCGGGCGGCAAGTTCTTCGGGCGTGAGGGTTCCGTCCGAGACGACAGAGTGGCAGTGCAGGTCAGCGTTGAGGTAGGAGGTCACGAATTCATTCTACGGGTTCGACCCGGCTGCGCTGGCGCCAGGGCTTTTGCCGGGCGCGCAACGCTTCCATGCCCCCGCGGCAGCGGCTTAAAGCTGCGCGCCTTCCACCAGAAACTGCACCTTGCGCTCGCCCTTCCATTCGTTCACATCGAGGCGGAAGGCCAGCAGCACGCGGGCGGGCAGGGGCTCGGTGCGGCCGAACCAAATGGCGTCCACCGGGTTGCCCTGGTGAATGAGCTTGATGGAGAGGTGGTTCTTGGCCTCACCCACCAGGCGCTGGCTCAGCACCTGCACCTCTTCGCTGAAGGTGGGGGGCAAAAAGCCCTGGCCCCACACTTCGCGGTGCAGGGTGTCCACAATGTCGGCGCGGCAGTATTCAGGGGCCAGCGGCCCGTCGGTTTCGATCTTGCGGGTGAGGGTGGCGGCGTCCAGCCATTCCTGGGCGACCTGGGCAAAGGCCTGCTCGAAGGTGTCGAAGGCGTCGGCGTCCACGGTGCAGCCTGCCGCCATGGCGTGGCCGCCGAATTTGAGGATGACGCCGGGGTGGCGCTTGGCCACCAGGTCCAGCGCATCGCGCAGGTGAAAGCCGGGGATGGAGCGGCCCGAGCCTTTGAGTTCGTGCTCCTTGCCCGGCGCGCTGCTGGCTGCAAACACGAAGGTGGGGCGGTGCAGCTTGTCTTTGATGCGGCTGGCCACGATGCCGACCACGCCTTCGTGAAAGTCCGGGTCGAACACGCTGATGGCGGGCGGGGGCTCCTCGCTCTCGTCAAACAGGCTCTCGGCCATCAGCATGGCCTGCTCGCGCATGCCGCCCTCGATCTCGCGGCGCTCGCGGTTGATGCCGTCCAGCGTGGCGGCCAACTCGGCAGCGCGGCTGGCGTCGTCTGTCAGCAGGCATTCGATGCCCAGCGTCATGTCGGCGAGACGCCCTGCGGCGTTGATGCGCGGGCCCAGGGCAAAGCCAAAGTCGAACGTGGTGGCCGCAGCCGCCTTGCGGCCTGCCGCCTGGGACAGGGCGGCCCTGCCCGCCGGCATTTGGGCTGCGCGGATGCGCCTCGAGCCCCTGGCCGCCAGGCGGCGGTTGTTGGCGTCGAGCTTGACCACATCGGCCACCGTGCCCAGGGCGACCAGGGTGAGCAGCGGGTCGAGCTTGGGCTGTGTCGCAGCGTCAAACACACCGCGCGCGCGCAGTTCGGCGCGCAGGGCCAGCAGCACGTAGAACATCACGCCCACCCCGGCCATGGACTTGCTCTCAAACGTGCAGCCGGGCTGGTTGGGGTTGACGATGGCGTCGGCCGCAGGCAGCGCGGGGCCGGGCAGGTGGTGGTCGGTGACGAGCACTTGCAGGCCCAGGGCCTTGGCCTCGGCCACGCCTTCCACGCTGGCAATGCCGTTGTCCACGGTGATGAGCACATCGGCGCCGCGCTCGGCCACGCGCCGGGCGATGGGGGGCGTGAGGCCATAGCCGTCGGTCACGCGGTCGGGCACCAGGTAGTCCACGTTTTTTGCGCCCAGCAGGCGCAGGCCGCGCACACCCACGGCGCAGGCGGTGGCGCCGTCGCAGTCGTAATCGGCCACGATGACGAGGCGCTGGTTTTTCGCCATGGCGTCGGCCAGCAGGCGGGCGGCGGCGTCAATGCCTTTCATGCCTTTGTCACCGCTGGGGGGCAACAGGCGTGCCAGGCCGTCGTCCAGCTCGTCTTTGCTTTGCACGCCGCGCGCGGCGTACAGGCGGGCCAGCAGCGGGTGCACGCCTGCTTGCTCCAGCGCCCAGGCGGTGCGGGGGGGAATGTCTCTTGCTACGATTTTCATAGCTGCTCGCGCACGTCCATAAAGCGCTGGGGCCTTAAAAAGCGTTGAATGCGTTGCACCAGCCCCAGGGGCGCGGTGTGGAAGGTTTGCGCGCTGTGCTCGCCGCTCAGCGTCAGCCGCACGGGCTGGCCCTGTTCGGCCTGCCGCAGCAGATCGGCCAAGGGGCCTGCGTCCAGCGTAGCCCACGCGCTGGCCCAGGCGCGCCAGTCTTCGCGCAGGGCGGGGGCGCGCAGGGCGTCTGCCACCTGCGGCGGCTGTGCGGGCGCTGTCAGACCTGCGGGCAATGCGCCGGTGCCGTGTACCCAGAACGAGTTGATGGCGGGCAGGCCCTGGGCCGTGCGGGCGTCGTTGAAGGGGTGGGTGTACAGCAGCATCTGCATCTCGCTTTGCAGGCGGTGCAGGGTGCGGGCCTCGCGCGGGTTTGGCATCCAGGCGCGCACGTCGCGGCCCTGCACACGTTCGAGCGAGGCGGTGGCCAGCGTGGCAAACAGGGGGCTGCTGGCCAGCCAGCGGGTGGGCTGGTCGTAGTGCAGGGTGATGCCGTCCTCGGCAAACCACGGGGCCACGATGGCGAGCAGTTCACGCGAGGCGGCTTCGTCCAGGCCCAGGTGGGCGGGGTCGTGCAGGGTGATGTGGTCGGTGGTGACTTGCCACTGGCAGGGCGTGATGAAGGCCCAGGCCGCATTGCCGGGTGCTTCGCCCGGTGGTTGCCCTTGCTGCAGGCGGTGCCACGCGGCCCAGGGGATGAGCCCGTCTTCCGTGCCCAGGCCCAGCGCTTGCGCCAGCGCGCGTTCGTGCGGGGGGGTGAGGCTGGTTTCCTCGCCAGGGCTGGCGTCTGCCGTGCTCAGGCGGGCCAGCAGGCGGTCCAGATGGGGCAGGGCCAGGCCTTTCAGGGCCTCTTGGGCGCCGGGGGCGCGGCTGGCGGCGTACGGGATCAGCAAATGGTGCGGTGCGGGCATGGGCCGTATTTTCGTGGGTGCGGCAGCGGGCGGGCGGCATGGCAGCCGCAGGGGTGGTGGTTCGGCAGCGGCTTGGGCGGCGGGGGCTCGGCCCCGCCGTCGCTCAGGGCGCCAGATCCGTCCACCGCTCCAGCGCGGCCAGCAGTTCTTCTTCGATCACGCCTTCGCGGGCGTGCAGGGCCGTGGCGCGCTGCGGGTCGCGGGTGTACAGCGTGCCATCGGCCAGCTCTTGCTGGATGGACTGCTGCTCGGCCTCCAGCGCGGCGATGCGGTCGGGCAGCTGCTCCAGTTCGCGCTGCTCCTTGTAGCTCGGCTTCTTCTTGGGGGTGGCGGCTTGTTCGTCTTTGGCCGCA